>CAIWPS010000431.1 GCA_903914615.1 uncultured beta proteobacterium
CCCGCACTTCAGCTTGGCCATGCTGGCCAGCTTGGTCACGTCCTTGCCGCCGATGTAGAGCTCCACCGCGCGGTAGGTCAGCGCACGCAGCGCTTCCACTTCCGTGCGCAGCTCGGCCAGGCGGAAGTGCACCACCTGGTTATCGAGGATGCTCTTGCCGAAGGCCTGGCGCTGGCGCGTGTATTCGATGGTCTGGTCGATCAGCCGGTCCAGGCTGCGCAGCGAGCCCGCCGCGGCCCACAGCCGCTCTTCCTGGAACTGCAGCATCTGGAAGGTGAAGCCCAGGCCTTCCTGGCCGATGAGGTTGCGCTTGGGCACCCGCACGTTGTCGAAGAAGAGCTGCGCCGTGTCGCTGCTGTGCATGCCGATCTTGTGGATCTTCTGCCGGCTGATGCCGGGGGCGTCCATCGGCACCACGATCAGGCTCTTGTTCTTGTGCGCAGCGCCTTCGCTGGTGTTGGCCAGCAGGCAGCACCAGTCGGCCTGCATGCCGTTGGTGATCCACATCTTGGTGCCGTTGATGACGTAGTCGCCGCCGTCGGTCTTCGCCGTCGTCTTCACCGCGGCCACGTCGCTGCCGCCGCCGGGTTCGCTGACGCCCAGGCAGGCCACGTAGTCGCCGGCGATCGTCGGCGCCAGGAATTCCCTGCGCAGTTCGTCGCTGCCGAAGCGCGCCAGCGCCGGCGTGGACATGTCGGTCTGTACGCCGATGGCCATCGGCACGCCGCCGCAGTTGCACTGGCCCAGCGCCTCGGCCATCACCATGCTGTAGGAGAAGTCCAGGCCGGCGCCGCCGTATTCCTCGGGGTACTTCAGCCCCAGCAGGCCCAGGTTGCCGAGCTTCTTGAACAGCTCGTGGCTGGGGAACTGCGCCTTCGCCTCCCATTCGGCGACGAAGGGGTTGATCTCCTTGTCGCAGAACCTGACGACGGTGTCTTCGAGGGCGCGGTGTTCGGGGGTGAATTTCATCAGCGGTCTCCTAGAGCCTGGCCACGCCGAAGGTGTTCGGCCGCAGCGTGCGTTGTTCGGCCTCGCGCGCCATCGCCAGGCACAGGCCCAGGATGCGCCGCGTGTCGCGCGGGTCGATGATGCCGTCGTCCCACAGCCGCGCGGTGCCGAAGAGCGCAGCGCTCTCGGCGTCCAGGCGCAGCCGCAGCGCGTCGCTCATCGCGCCCAGCGCCTCGTCGTTGGCCGGCAGGCCCATGCGTTCGAGCTTGGCGCGGTTCACGATGTCCATCACCTTGGCGGCCTGCGCGCCGCCCATCACGGCCGTGCGCGCGCTGGGCCAGGCGAAGATGAAGCGCGGGTCGAAGCCGCGGCCGCACATGCCGTAGTTGCCGGCGCCGTAGCTGCCGCCCAGCACGACGGTGAACTTCGCCACCCGCGCATTGGCCACGGCCTGGATCATCTTGGCGCCATGCTTGATGGCGCCGGCCTGCTCGGCCGCCTTGCCGACCATGTAGCCGGTGGTGTTCTGCAGGAAGAGCAGCGGCACTCCGCTCTGGTCGCAGAGCTGGATGAACTGCGCCGCCTTGGTGCTGCCCTGCGGCTGGATGGGGCCGTTGTTGCCGACGACGCCGACGGCGTGGCCGTGCAGCCGCGCGTGGCCGCAGACGGTGTCGGCGGCGTAGCTCGCCTTGAACTCGAGGAAGTCGCTGCCATCGACCAGCCGCGCGATGACCTCGCGCACGTCGTAGGGGTGGCGCTCGTCGGCGGGCACGATGCCGATCAGCTCGTCGGTGGCGAACAAGGGCTCGGGTGCAACGGCGGGCACCGGCACGGTGTCCCAGGGCAGCTTGTCGATGAGCTCGCGCGCCAGCGCAATGGCGTGGGCGTCGTTCTCGGCCAGGTACTCGCCCAGGCCCGTCACCTCGGCGTGCATCTGCGCGCCACCCAGTTCCTCGTCGCTGGCATCTTCGCCGATGGCGGCCTTCACCAGCGGCGGGCCGGCGAGGTAGATGCTGCTGCGGCCGCGCACCAGCACCACGTAGTCCGACAGCCCCGGCAGGTAGGCGCCGCCGGCGGTCGACGAGCCGTGCACCACCGCGATCTGCGGGATGCCGGCGGCCGACAGCCGCGCCTGGTTGGCAAAGGTGCGCCCGCCGTCGACGAAGATCTCGGCCTGGTACATCAGGTTCGCGCCGCCGGATTCGACCAGCGACACCAGCGGCAGCCGGTTCTCGCGCGCCAGTTCCTGCGCGCGCAGGGCCTTCTTCAGCCCCATCGGCGCGATCGTGCCGCCCTTGACCGCGCTGTCGCTGGCGCTGACAAGCACGCGCTTGCCGGCGACGATGCCGATGCCGACGATGCTGCCGCCGCCCTGCACGCTCTTCTTGCCGTCATCGTCGTGCATGCCCAGGCCGGCGAGCGGGCTGAGTTCGAGGAAGCTGCTGCCGCGGTCGATCAGCCGGGCCACGCGCTCGCGCGGCAGCAGCTGCCCGCGCTGCTCGAACCTGGCCGCCTTCGAGGCCGACTCGGCCACGACCTTGGCCTCGAGCGAACGCACTTCCGCCAGGCGTTCCCGCATGCGCTGCGCGTTGGCGGCGAAGCCAGCCGAACGCGGATCGACGAGGCTGGACAGTGCGGGCATCAGGCGGCCATCACTTCAGCACGTCCGGCGTGACCGCGCGGTGGAAGCCGTCGAAGGGCTGCGACTTCGATTCGGTGCCGAGCGGAAAGATCTCGCTGCCCAGCGAGGCCGCGCCGTCGATCTGCAGCGTCACGCCGGTGATGAAGCCGGCCGCCGGCGAGAGCAGGAAGACGATGGCGCCACTGACCTCGGCCTCCACGCCCAGGCGCCGCAGCGGCACATGCTGCTTGAGCCTGGGGATCAGGCTCTTCATCGCGCCGCCATAGGTGTCCATGCCGCTGCTGGCGATCCAGCCCGGCGCCACGGCGTTGACGCGCACGCCGGCATGCGCCCACTCGAAGGCCGCCGTGGCGGTCAGGTTGGCCATGCCCGCACGCGCGGCGCCGCTGTGGCCCATGCCGGGCATGCCGTTGCGAAAGTCGGCCGTCATGTTGACGATGGCCCCGCCATGCGCCTGCATGCTCTGGTTGAAGAGCTCGCGCATCATCAGGAAGCCGCCGGTGAGGTTGTTGGCCACCACGGCGTCGAAGCCCTTCTTGCTGATGGCCAGCAGCGGCGCCGGGAACTGGCCGCCGGCGTTGTTGACGAGGCCGGCCACCGGGCCGTGCTTCGCAATGACCGCGGCCACGCCGGCCTTCACGGCCTCCTCGTCGCGGATGTCGAAGGCCATGGTGTCGCAGCGGCCGCCGTCCTGCACGATCTCGGCGGCCACGCGGTCGAGCTTGTCCTGCGTGCGGCCGCTGATGACGACCTGCGCGCCCAGCGACGCCAGCTCGTGCGCGACGCAACGCCCGATGCCGCTGCCGCCGCCGGTGACCCAGACCACCTGGCCGGTGTACAGGCCGGGCCGGAAGACGCTGCGGTAATGGAAGGCTTCGGTCATCGGCAAGGGCGCGGTGGCGATGCCGAATTAGGCGACAGGGTAACGTTAACGTCAACCCGATGACTGCTAGGTGATTACGCGGATGTTCGCGGCAGGCGCCGCGGCTAGCATGACGGCATCCCCTCTTTCGAAAGACCGCCCTGCCATGGACATGCCCGCCTGCACCGAAGCCCTGCGCACCAAGGTCGGCGCCTCCAGCGGCCTGAACGCGACGCTGAAGTTCGACTGCGGCGCCGACGGCGTCGTCGTCATCGACGGCCGCGCCGTCCCCAACACCGTCAGCAACGAAGACCGCGAGACCGACTGCACGGTGGCCATCACGCTGGACAACCTGGCCGCGCTGCTCACCGGCGAGCTCGAGCCCGCCACCGGCTTCATGATGGGCAAGTTCAAGGTCAGCGGCGACATGAGCGTGGCGATGAAACTGCAAAGAGTGGTGTGACCGTGCTGCAGGCGGTGGCGCGCAAACGCCCTGCGTCCTCGGCGCAGGAGGTCGTCGACGCCCACCGCGACCACGACACCGACGAGCTCTTCGGCATCACCGAGCTGTGCCGCGAGTTCGGCATCACGCTGCGCACCATCCGCTTCTACGAAGACAAGGACCTGCTCAAGCCGCGGCGCATCAACGGCACCCGCGTCTACACGCGGCGCGACCGCGCGCGGCTGGCGCTGATCCTGCGCAGCAAGGCCATCGGTGCCTCGCTGGCCGAGATCAAGCATTACCTCGATCTGTACGGCACGCATGGCGAGGGCCGCCTGCAGCAGATGAAGTTCGTGCTGGCACGCACCGACGCCGCCATCGCCGAGCTGGAAACCAAGCGCTCGCACATCGAAGCCACGCTGGCCGAATTGCGCGTCATCAACGCCGAAGTGCGCAAGCAGCTCGGGCAGAAGTGAACCCGCGAAGGAGAAACGACCATGGCTGAGGCCTACATCTACGACCACGTGCGCACGCCGCGCGGCAAGGGCAAGAAGGACGGCGGCCTGCACCAGGCGACGCCGGTGTGGCTGCTGCGCACCGTGCTGCAGGCGCTGCAGCGGCGCAACGCGCTGGACACGGCGCTGGTCGACGACCTCGTCATCGGCTGCGTCACGCCGGTGGGCGAGCAGGGCGCCGACATCGCGCGCACCGCGGTGCTCGACGCCGAGTGGGCGCAGACCGTCGCCGGCGTCACGCAAAGCCGCTTCTGCGCCAGCGGGCTGGAATCGGTGAACCTGGCCGCGGCCAAGGTCGCCAGCGGCTTCGAGGACCTGGTCGCCGCCGGCGGCGTCGAAAGCATGAGCCGCTGGGCCATGGGCAGTGACGGCGGTGCCTGGTTCATGGACCCGCGCATCAACCAGAAGCTGGGCTTCGTGCCGCAGGGCGTGGGCGCCGACCTCATCGCGACGATGGAAGGCTGGGGCCGCAGCGATGTCGACGCCTACGCGCTGCGTTCGCACCAGAAGGCCGCGGCGGCGCGCGCCGAAGGGCATTTCGCGCGCAGCGTGGTGCCGGTGCGCGACATTGCCGGCCTGCTTCTGCTGGACCGCGACGAGACCATCCGCGAGAACGCCAGCGCCGAGGCCATGGCCAAGCTGGAACCCAGCTTCGCGATGATGGGCGGCATGGGCTTCGACGCCACCGCGCTGCGCAAGTACACGACGGTGGAGCGCATCGAGCACATGCACCACGCCGGCAATTCCTCGGGCATCGTCGACGGCGCGGCGGTGATGCTGGTCGGGTCCAGGGCCGGCGGCGACAAGGCGGGCCTGAAGCCCCGTGCCCGCGTCCGCGCCGCGGCCGTCATCGGCAGCGAGCCCACGATCATGCTCACCGGCCCGACGCCAGCCTGCCGCAAGGCGCTGGCCAAGGCCGGCATGGCCGCTTCCGACATCGACCTGTGGGAGATCAACGAGGCCTTCGCCGTGGTGCCGATGAAGACGGCGCGCGACCTGGGCATCAGCCTGGACCGCGTCAACGTCAATGGCGGCGCCATCGCCATGGGCCACCCGCTGGGCGCCACCGGCTGCATCATCCTGGGCACCCTGCTCGACGAGCTGGAACGCCGCGGGCTGTCCACCGGTTGCGCCACGCTGTGCGTCGGCGGCGGCATGGGCATCGCCACCATCATCGAAAGGGTCTGAACATGAGCAGCGCAGGCTTTGCCAAGTGCGGATGCCCCCCTGGGGGGACGGCGCGCAGCGCCAGGGGGGGTGCATGAGCGACGCCATCACCCTGACGATGGGCGACGACGGTATCGTCGTCGCGACCATGAACCTGCCGGGCCGGCCGATGAACGTCGTCGGCGACGAGCTGATGGCCGGCATCGCCGCCGCCGTCGAGCGCCTGGCCGACCCGGCGGCGAAGGGCCTCATCCTGAGCTCGGGCAAGGCCGACTTCTGTGCCGGCGGCGACCTCGACCGCATGTCGAAGTGGACGAAGCCCGAGGAGCCCTTCGAGGCCAGCCTGGCGATGAAGCGCGTGCTGCGGCAGCTGGAGCTGCAAGGCAAGCCGGTGGTGGCTGCCATCAGCGGCCATGCCCTGGGCGGCGGGCTGGAGATCGCGCTCGCCTGCCACGCCCGCATCGCCATCGACGACCCGCGGCTGAAGCTCGGCCAGCCCGAGGTCAAGCTGGGCCTGCTGCCCGGCGGCGGCGGCACGGTGCGCTTGCCGCGGCTGGTGGGCATCCAGCAGGCGCTGCAGATCATGGCCGAGGGCGGCGACCTCAGCCCGCAGAAGGCGTTCGGCATGGGCCTGCTGACCGAGCTGGCGCGCGACCGCGACGACCTCATCGCCAAGGCCCGGTCCTGGATCGCTGCCAACCCGAAGGCCAAGCAGCCCTGGGACGCGCCGAAGTTCCGCTTTCCCGGCGGCGATTCGCGTGCGCCGGCCGTGGCTCAGCTGTTCTCGGTGGCGCCTTCGGTGGCCTCGGCCAAGAGCTGGGGCAACTACCCGGCGATCGGGCACATCATGAGCTCGGTGTTCGAGGGCGGTCTGCTCGATTTCGAGTCGGCCAGCGTGGTCGAGAGCCGCTACTTCGCGGCCTGCGCGATGTCGCAGGCGTCGCGGAACATGATCGGCACGCTGTGGTACCAGTTGAATGCGATCAGGAAGGGCGCCTCGCGGCCCGCCGGCGTGCCGGCATCGAAGGTCGGGAAGCTGGGCCTGCTGGGCGCGGGGATGATGGGCGCGGGCATCGCCTACGTCTCGGCGAAGGCCGGCATCGAGGTCGTGCTGCTCGACAGCACGCAGGAACTGGCCGAGCGCGGCAAGGCGTACTCGCAGGGGCTGCTGGACAAGGCAGTCAAGAAGGGCCGCAGCACAGCCGAGAAGCGCGACGCGCTGCTCGCACGCATCACGCCGACCACCGACTACGCGCTGCTGGCCGGCTGCGACCTCGTCATCGAGGCCGTGTTCGAGGACCGTGCCGTCAAGGCCGAGGTGACGAAGAAGGCTGAAGCGCACCTCGGCGCCGGCGTCGTCTTCGCGTCCAACACCTCGACCTTGCCCATCACCGGCCTGGCCCAGGCCAGCGTGCGGCCAGCGAACTTCCTCGGCCTGCATTTCTTCAGCCCGGTGGACAAGATGCCGCTGGTGGAGATCATCGTCGGCGGGCAAACCAGTGACGAGACGCTGGCCCGCGGCTTCGACTACGTGCTGCAGATCGGCAAGACGCCCATCGTCGTCAACGACAGCCGCGGCTTCTACACCAGCCGGGTCTTCGCCACCTACGTGATGGAAGGCATCGCGATGCTGGCCGAGGGCGTGCACCCGCGCAGCATCGAGGTCGCCGGCCTGCAGGCCGGCATGCCGATGCCGCCGCTGGCGCTGCAGGACGAGGTCAGCCTGTCGCTGGGCCTGCACGTGGCCGAGCAGACGAAGAAGGACCTGGCGGCCGAAGGCAAGCCCTATGTCGAACATCCCGGCATGAAGGTGGTGCGCCAGCTGTGCGAGATCGGCCGTGTCGGCAAGAAGGCGGGCCGGGGCTTCTACGACTGGGACGACGACGGCAAGCGGCTGTGGCCGGGCCTGGCCGGACTGTGCCCGGTGGCGCCGCAGCAGCCGCCGCAGCACGAACTCATCGACCGCCTGATGTTCGCCCAGGCCAACGAAGCCGCGCGCTGCCTGGAGGAAGGCGTGTTGCGCTCGGTGGCCGACGGCAACATCGGCAGCATCTTCGGCTGGGGCTTCGCGCCCTTCCAAGGCGGTGCGCTGCAGTTCATCGACGCGATGGGGGCGCCCGCCTTCGTGGCGCGGGCACGCGAACTGGCGGCCGCCCACGGGCCGCGTTTCGCGCCCGCGGCCGGGGTCGTCGAGCAGGCCAGCCTGGGGGGCCGGTTCGGCGGCGCCTGAGCTGCCCGGCCGATCCGCAACTGGACGACGTGAACGAAAAGGTCCAGAATAGGATTTCTGCGCCGACACCACGGCGCATGCCCTCAGGAGGCTTGCCTTGAGTGCCGTCCTTGCCCCCGCATCTTCTGCCGACGACGGCGCCCAGCGCCTGGCCGCCGCCGGCCTGCGCGCCTATGCGCGCATCGCCGCCGCCTGGCGCCTGAGCGTCGACGAACAGCTGGTCCTGCTGGGCCAGCCGCCGCGCTCGACCTTCTTCGCCTGGCGCAAGCAGCCCGAGAAGGCGGCGCTGCCGCGCGACACGCTGGAGCGGCTGTCCAACATCCTGGGCATCTACAAGAGCCTGCAGATCCTGCTGCCCGACGCGGCCGCAGCCGACGCCTGGGTGCGCCAGCCCAATGGCGCGCCCCTGTTCGCGGGCCGGTCGGCGCTGCAGCGCATGCTCTCGGGCAACGTCAGCGACCTGCACCTCGTGCGCCGCTACCTGGACGGCGTGCGGGGCGGCGGGTGGTCCTGAGCCCCTCGCCTGGCACGGCCGCCGCCGACCTGCCCGCCGACCTGCCCGTCGTCAGGCGCGTGCGCTGGGCGCAGGCCTGCCGCATCGTGCCCACGCGCTACCCGGCGGTGAACCTGTTCGACCGCGTCGCCGACGCCGACGACTTCGAAGCGCTTTATGCCCTCGAAGCCATGACCAACGAGCGTGCCCGCGATGAGCTCGGCGAGGTCGAACGCGTGCCGCGCGCGCAACGCCTCTACGGCCCCGGCAGCGGGCCCATCATGGCCGCGTTCACGCATGTCAACGTGATGGGCAGCCGCTTTTCCAGCGGCGAGCAGGGCGCCTTCTACGCCGCACGCGACCGCCCCACGGCGGTGGCCGAGACGCGCCACCACCACGCGCGCTTCATGGCCGCCACGGCGCAGCCGGCGCTGCACCTGCCGATGCGCCTGTACCACGTGGCCATCGACGCCAGGCTGCACGACCTGCGGCCGCCCGGCAGCGTGCCGGCTGCCGTCTTCGACCCCGACGACTACGGCGCGTCGCAGGCCCTGGGCCGGCGCCTGCGCGCAGCCGGCTCGGGCGGCGTCGTCTACCCCAGCGTGCGCCACGCCAGGGGCCAGTGCGTGGGCCTGTTCAGCCCGCGCGGCGCCAGCCGCTGCCTGCACGCGGCCTACCTGCTCTACGCCTGGGACGGCCAGCGCTTCGGCGACGTCTACGAGAAGACCGAGTGAGTGCGCCGCAGCTGTCCGTGGCGCCTTCGCGCTTCGATCGCCTGGACGCGCTGCGCGGGGCGGCCATCGTCTGGATGGCCGGCTTCCATCTCTGCTTCGACCTCAACTACTACCGGCTGCTGCAGCCCTACCAGTTCTTCCTGCGCGACCCCTTCTGGACCTGGCAGCGCGTCTGCATCGTCACGCTCTTCGTGCTCTGCGCCGGCCTGGGCCAGGCGGTGGCGCTGGAGGGCGCCGGCCCGGGCCGGCACTTCGGCCGCCGCTTCTGGCGCCGCTGGGCACAGGTGGCGGCCTGCGCGGTGCTCGTCAGCGCGGGCTCGGCGCTGATGTTCCCGGGCAGCTGGATCAGCTTCGGCGTGCTGCACGGCATGGCGGTGATGCTGCTGCTGTGCCGCCTGCTGGCGCCCTGGCGCGCCTGGCTATGGCCGCTGGGCGCCCTGGCGCTGGCGCTGCCGCGCGTCGTGCAGAGCGCCTACTTCGAGACGCGCTGGACCAACTGGGTCGGCCTCGTCGTCCACAAGCCCGTCACCGAGGACTGGGCGCCGGTGCTGCCCTGGCTGGGCGTGATGCTGTGGGGGCTGGCGGCCGGCGGCTGGCTGCTGCGCCACCGGCGCGGCGTGCTGGCCGGCGGCGTGCCCGCCGTCCTGCGGCCGCTGGCGGTGCTGGGGCGCTGGTCGCTCAGCTTCTACATGGTCCACCAGCTCGTCTTCATCGGCGTGCTCGAAGCCGGGCGGCTGCTGCACGGGTGGTGAAGCCCTGGCGGCGGGCTACGATGCGCCGATGAGCACCAAGGTCCTGTTCGGCTTCCATGCCGTCACCGTGCGGCTGAAGACGGCGCCGCAGTCGATCACCGAGATCCACGTCGATGCGACGCGCCGCGACGCCCGCATGCGCCAGTTCGTGCAGCGCGCGCAGGAGGCCGGCGCCAAGCTGGTGGACAGCGAGGACACCCGCCTCGCGGCGCTGGCCGGCACGCCGCGCCACCAGGGCGTGGTGGCGCGGGTGACGGCGCTGCCGCAGCGCCACGACCTCGACGAGGTGCTCGACGAGGTGGCCGGGGCGCCGCTGGTGCTGGTGCTGGACGGCGTGACCGACCCCCACAATCTCGGCGCCTGCCTGCGCGTGGCCGACGGTGCCGGCGCCCACGCCGTGGTCGCGCCGAAGGACCATGCCGTGGGCCTGAACGCGACGGTGGCCAAGGTGGCCAGCGGCGCCGCCGAGACCGTGCCCTACCTGATGGTGACCAACCTGGCGCGCACGCTGGCCGAGCTGAAGGAGCGCGGCCTGCGCGTCGTCGGCACCAGCGACGATGCCGAGCAGACGATCTTCGAGGCCGACCTGCGCGGGCCGCTGGCGCTGGTGCTGGGCGCCGAGGGCAGCGGCATGCGCCAGCTCACGCGCAAGAGCTGCGACGTGCTGGTGCGCATTCCGATGCAGGGCGCGGTCGAGAGCCTGAACGTCTCGGTCGCCTCGGGCATCTGCCTGTTTGAGGCGCTGCGCCAGCGCGGCGCGTGAACCCGAAGCAAGGAAGGAAGCCGCCATGCCCGTGATCCATGTCCAGCACCCGCTGGTGCGCCACAAGGTCGGCCTGCTGCGCGAGAACGAGATCTCGACGAAGAAGTTCCGCGAGCTCACCGGCGAGCTCGGCCGACTGCTGGCCTACGAGGCCACGGCCGACTTCCCGCTGGAGCAGACGACCATCCAATGCTGGAGCGGGCCGATCGAGATCGAGCAGATCGCGGGCAAGAAGGTCACCGTGGTGCCCATCCTGCGCGCCGGCCTGGGCATGCTTGACGGCGTGCTGGACATGATCCCCAACGCCAAGGTCAGCGTCGTCGGCATCAGCCGCAACCACGAGACGCTGCAGCCCGAGCATTACTTCGAGCGCTTCGTCGGCCACCTCGACGAGCGCACGGCGCTCATCATCGACCCCATGCTGGCCACGGCGGGCTCGATGATCGCCACCGTCGACCTGCTGAAGAGCCGCGGCTGCAGGGACATCCGCGCGCTGGTGCTGGTGGCGGCGCCCGAGGGCATCCGCGCGCTCGATGCTGCCCACCCCGACGTGCGCTGCTGGACGGCCGCGGTGGACAGCCACCTCAACGAGGTCGGCTACATCATCCCTGGCCTGGGCGACGCAGGGGACAAGATTTTTGGAACGAAGTGAGGACGTGAAACCCTGCCTGCGCAGGGTTTCTCGCTGCACTTCGAGCCCGAGCTCTGCAAGGGCCAGGTGAGGCGCAGGGTCAGCGGCCCGCCAGCGCCGCCGCCAGCCCGTCGAGGTA
>CAIWPS010000432.1 GCA_903914615.1 uncultured beta proteobacterium
CCAGGATCACCGGCTTCAGGTTCCTGCCCGCCGCGGCCGCGATGGCGCGGCCGGTGGCCGTGCCACCCGTGAACGCCACCATGTCGATGCCCGGGTGGCCGACCAGCGCCGCACCGGTGACGTGGCCGCGCCCGTTCACCAAGTTGACCACCCCGGGTGGCAGGCCGGCTTCGTGCAGCAGCTGCACCATGCGCTGCATCGACAGCGGCGTGACCTCGCTCGGCTTGAGCACGCAGGTGTTGCCGAAGGCGATGCAGGTGGCCACGCGCATCGACGCCAGCGCCAGCGGCGCGTTCCAGGGCGCGACCAGTGCCGCCACGCCGCGCGGTTCGCGCGTCACCGTGCTCAGGTAGCCGGGGTGCTGGCTGTAGCTCTGGCCCGCCAGCGTGGAGGCCACCTCGGCGAACATCAGGAAGTTGTGCGCCGCGCGCTGCACCTGCCAGCGCACGCTGGCCAGCGGCAGGCCGGTGTGCAGCACTTCCAGCGTGGTCAGCTCGTCGGCATGGGCCAGCAGGGTGTCGTGGATGCGGCGCATCAGGGCACCGCGTTCGCTGGCGTTCATGCGCGGCCAGGGGCCGCGGTCGAAGGCCAGGCGCGCGGCGCGCACGGCGGCGTCGACCTCGGCGGCATCGGCCTCGTGCAGCCAGCCGACGGTGTCCTCGGTGGCCGGGTCGATGACGGGGATGCGGTGGGCCGCATCGTGCGCCGGCACGGCGGTGCCGGCAATCAGGCTGCTGATGCTGTGCAGGGCTGCCATCCTCTCATCGCAGCTTCGCTGCGCGTCAGCCGGCATGGGGCAGGCCGGCCTTGTCGCCATGGGCACCGACCGGGCCTTCGCTGCCCCGATGGCGCAGCACCAGCAACGCACCCAGCACCGCGAAGACCAGGTTCAGCGCGCCCACCATCACGAAGGGCGCCGAGTAGCCGATGCTGTCGAACAGGCGCCCGGCGATGGCGCTCATCAGCACCACGCCCAGGGTGCCGCAGAAGTAGAAGATGCCCATGGCCGAGCCGCGCAGTTCGGGCGGCGCCTCTTCGCCCAGCATCGACTGGCCGCAGACGATGAGCGCGCTCTCGGTGACGCCGATGAGGCCGACGGCGATGAACATGCCCGGCCCGAAGACATCGCTGATCAGCGCCGTCGAGCACAGCGCCAGGCCCGTGCACAGCAGCGCCGCCACCAGCAGGCGTGAACGCTCGATGCGATCGGCGGCGAAGCCGAACACCGCCTGCGCCGCCGCCGTGGCCAGCTTGAAGGTCAGCAGCAGCGCACCCGCGGTCTTCAAGGCATCGACCGAGGACACGCCGGCCGGGCCGGCGGCATTCGAGACCCAGACCGCGACGAAGGAGAGCATGACGAAGTAGTCGGAGCGGATCACCAGCCCCATCGTCATCACCAGGCCGAAGCGCGGGTTGCGCCGGCCGTGCGCCACGACGAGCCGCAGGTTGCCCCAGAACGCCCGCAGGCCCTGCCCCAGGGTCCGCGCGGGCGCGGCCGGCGCGCTGGCGCGGGGCGGTTCCTTCAGCATCGCCACGGCCAGGGCGGCACCGGCCAGGGCCAGGCCGCCCAGGATCCAGAAGGCCCAGCGCCCGGCCTCGGCCGGGCCGGCACCGGCAGCCACCAGCCAGCCGGGCAGCCGCGCGCCGACATAGCCCACCAGCACGGCCGCCACGGCCGACTGCAGCAGGATCATCGCGGCGACGAACTTGCCGCGCGAGGCGTTGACGGGGTAGTCGGCGATCATCGTCGCGGTACCCGCGATGTGGCCGGTGGACAGGGCACCAAAAACGAACTGCAGCGCGAACAGCATCGCCACGCCGCCGGCCAGCGGGTACAGGCCCATGCAGACGGTGTAGCCCAGGATGGCGGCGACCAGCACGCGCTTGCGGCCCAGGCGGTCGACGAGGCTGCCCGCCAGCCCGACGAAGCACAGCACGGCGACCTGCTGCGTCGTCACCAGGTTGCCCGCCAGCCTTCCTTGCTCGGCCTTGGGGACGTGCAGGATCTCGGTGAAGACGTAGGCCTGCATCAGGGGCAGGAAGGTGACCACGCACAGCGCCGAGATCACCACCGTGACGAAGACCGCCACCTGCGCCGGCAGCACCCCCGGGGCCAGCTGGATGGGCCCGATGCGGTGGCCGGCGGCGTCGGCAGGGGGGACATTCATGCTCGGGGTCCTTTGCGGTGCCGTCGCGGCGTTAGACCGGCGCTTGCGCTGGCATGCCCAGTGTGCGGTGCGACCCGGCGTGGGCGCGCGGCCTGTGCGCCGCCTGTTCGCTGCGCGGACTTCGCGGCCCGGGGCGGGATGGCGTGGCCCGCCTTCAGGCCGCCACGGCCTGCGCCGGGCGCGCTTTCGCCGCCGCACGGGCCGGACGATGACGGGCCGCGGGCGCAGGCACCGGTGCCACGGCTTCGCGGTTCAGCTGTGCCAGGCTGGCCTCGGCCGCGGCATCGCCGGCGAGCTCGGCCGAGATGGCTTTCGCGGCCGCCTTCAGGTCGTTCACATAGCGCCGCACCGCCTCGGCCATGGGCATGGCCGACGAGAAGAACACCAGCGTCAGCGTGCCGGCCACGCGCTCGCCTTCGAAGATGGGCACGCCGATGGACGAGGTCTTGCCGGGCACGGCCGAGTGCGGGTTGCGGTCGAAGGTGGCGTAGCCGTCTTCGCGGATGCGCCGCACCAGCTTCTCGGACTTGAACATCTCCAGCATGTGGCTGCGCTTCTCGGTCGCCTCCAGCCCGGCCAGGATGTTGTGGCGCTCGGCATCGGGCACGTGGGCCAGGTAGGCATGGCCCGAGCCGCATTCGAGCAGCGGCAGCGTGAAGCCCGGGGCGTAGTTGATGAAGGTCAGCGAGGTCTGGTGGTGGGTGGAGTCGCGCACCATCATGCTCTTTCCCACGTGGGTGACGATGGACACCGGCCACGACAGCTTCTGCGTCAGCGCCACGATGTGCGGCCGCGCCCGCGTGATGAGGTTGCCGTGGTCGCTGTAGCCCACCGACAGCGTCTGCACCAGCTGCGTCGCGCGGTAGTGCTTGCGCGTGGGTTCGCACTCGATGAGGCCTTCCTGCACCAGCGTCTGGATGATGCGGAAGGCCGTCGGGTAGGGCAGGGAGACCGCGCGTGCGATCTCCATCAGCGTCAGCGACCGGTGGCGGTTGATGCATTGAAGCACCGCGATGCTGCGGCTGACCGCGCGGATGGGAACGCCTCTTTCCATGGGGATACCTCCGGTGCTGGCCCTGCTGGCCGACCTGCCGATGCGGCCTGCCAGATGCGGCCTGCCCAGTCCAATATGAAGCAGTGACCGTGCCCTCCGCTGCGGGTAAACCCGGCGCTTGTGCAAAGTATTCACCAGGCGAACAGGGCAGCGTGCAGGAAGCGCGCCAGCGGCACAGGCCGGCGTGCCAGGCCAGGTCCTCGCGGTGCGGACAGCGGCCTGCGCGCGCCCCAGGCGGCTGGCGCGGCGGGTCTATCGTGGCTGCAGCCGCAGCCCTCGAGTCGCGTCATGCACCAGCACAAGATCCACAAGCACTACATCGAGACATCGCGCGGACTCGTGCACGCGCAGGAGGCAGGTCGCGCCGACGCCGGCGAGCCGCCCCGGCCGGCGCTGGTGCTGGTGACGCCGACGTCCTTCTCCAGCCCCTTGCTCGGCCCCGTGCTGGCGGGTCTGGCGCAGCGCGGCTGGCATGCGCTGGCGCTGGATCTGATGGGCTACGGCCGCTCCGACAGGCGGGACGGCCACTGGCGCGTGCCCGCCTTCGCCGACAACATCATCGAAGCCGTGGCGGCCAGCGGCGTGGCGCCGGCGGGCCTGGTCTGCGGGCACTTCTCGTGCTGGACGGGGATCGAGATCGCGGCCCGGCCCGCCGCGGTATGGCCCACGCTGCGCGGCCTGGTGCTGGACGGCACGCCGCGCTACACGCCCGCGCAGCGCGCCGAGATGCAGGCCGCCGGCGCGCCGCCGCCGCAGCCCTGGGACGAACAGGGCACGCATGCGCTGGCCTACTGGAACAAGGTCTGGCGCATCCTGCACCTGCTGACGCCGGACACGCCGCTGCCGGCCGTGCCCTCGCAACGGTTCCGTGAAGCGGTCATGTGCCTGCTCGAAGCCAGCGTCTATGAGCCGAACACGGCGCTGGCCGCGGCCGACTTCGCCATCGAGGCGCTGTTGCCGCTGGTGACGTTGCCGACCCTGGTGATGTGCAGCGACACCGACTGGAACCTGAAGCATTTCGACGCCGTCGTCGCCGCACTGCCCGACCCGCGGCCGCTGCGCCTGGCCGGCACCAACCCCTTGCACGACCCCGACGCACCCGGGCGCGGCGACGAGTACGCAGAGCACCTGCACCGCTTCTTCGCCGAGCTGTAGTCCTGTTCGCCTGGCGGCCACGGCCGGCGCGCGCAAGGCCGGCGCCTTGAGCGTGGCCCTAGATTGCGGCCTGTCTGCACCGCACCGTGAATCCCCAAGGATCTGCCATGAGCGACACCCGCGACTTCTTCATCACCGGCCCGGCCGGACGCCTGTCGCTGCGAAGCAAGGGCCTGGCCGCCCGTCCAGCGCAGGTGGTGATCCTGGTCCAGGGCGCCAACATGTCGGGCCAGATGGGCTACGACTTCGCCTTCGAAGGCGCAGCCAGCGATGCGGGCTACTCGATGATGGACGCGCTGGTGGCCGCGGGCTTCGGCGCGCTGACCTTCTCGGTGCGCGGCTATGCGCTGTCCGACAAGCCGGCCGACGGCTTCTCGGTGCAGACCGATGCCGCCATCGAGGACCTGGACACCGTGGTCGACTGGGTGCGCGCCCAGGGCTGGGCGCGGCCGCACCTGCTGGGCTGGAGCTGGGGCGGGCGCATCACCGGGCGCTATGTCGAAGGGCATGCCGACCGCGTCGACCGCCTGGTGCTGATGGACCCGGCGCTGGGCGGCGGGCAGAAGATCCTGCCCGTGCCCACGGACCCGTGGTGGACCAATTCCTACGCCTATTTCATCGACCGCCTGGAGCCCGAATTCAGCGAGGACGCGGCGCGCGAGGCGCTGGCCCGGCGCATGGACAGCGAAGAGCTGAAGGCGCCCAACGGCATCCGCATGGAAAACGCGCTGGGCACGAAGCGCGTCGAGCCCGACCGCGTGACGCGGCCGACGCTGATGATCTACGGCTCGGCCGCCGCGCAGCAGAACTACATGCAGGGCGGCTGGAACCGGCTGGACTTCTACGACAAGCTGGCGACGCAGGACAAGGCCTATGTGCTGATCCCGGGCTGCGGCGACTACGCCCACCTGCAGAAGCCCCGCCAGCGCATCTGGCAGGCCTGCATCGACTTCCTCCGTCACCCCAGCGCCGGCTGACGATGGCCGCGGCCCTGGACGAGGACTACCAGCGCGCCGGCTTCGGCGGCCGGCTGGCCTTCGGCAGCCGCCCGGCGCTGCTGGTGGTGGACGTGGTGATGGCCTACCTGGACCCGGCCAGCCCGCTCTACGCCCAGGGCTTCGTCGATGCGCTGCCCCACATCGAAGACCTGGCGGCGGCGGCGCGTGAGCTTGATGTGCCGGTGATCTTCACCGGGGTGCGCTACGGCGCCGCAGGCCGCGACGGCGGGCTCTTCTTCCGCAAGGTGCCGGCCCTGCGCTGCTTTCTGGAGGGTTCGCCGCTGGGCGCCTTTGCGCCCTCGCTGCAGCCCGCCGCCGGCGAGGTGGTCGTCATCAAGCAGTACGCATCGGCCTTCTTCGGCACCTCGCTGGCCGCCACCTTGACGGCCGCGCGCATCGACTCCGTGCTGGTCACGGGTTTCTCTACCTCGGGCTGCGTGCGGGCGACCGCGCTGGACGCCCTGCAGCACGGCTTTGCGCCCTTCGTCGTGCGCGAAGCCTGTGGCGAGCGCGACCCGCGCCCGCAGGAGGCCAACCTCTTCGACCTGCAGGCCAAGTACGCCGAGGTCGTGACCGCCGCGCAGGCCCGGCGGCTGCTGGGCGGTCGCAGCGCCGGCGGCAACTAGAACGCGGACAGTAGGCTGCCGAAGCCGTCCATCCGGTCCGCCATGCCATTGGCCCGCAGCGCATGCCAGTAGGTGGCGGTGTTGATCGCGATCACCGGCTTGCCCAGGCGGGCCTCGGCCTGCGCGGCCAGGCGCACCATCGACAGGTTCGTGCCCACCTGCACGATGGCATCGACGTCGTCGCCGTCCAGTTCCTGCAGCGCCTGCCACAAGCGCGATTCGGGCTGCCGCGCGATGTCGGTCCAGCTCGTGCAGCGCAGGCAGATGTCGCGCTTCACCTCGAAGCCATGCTCTTCGAAGAAGCCGCGCACATGGGCATTGGCCGCCGGGTAGTAGGGCGAGAGGAAGGCGATGCGCCGCCTTCGGGTCTGACCCCCATGTGCGTTCAGCGCCGCCACCACCGCGCGCGAGCCGACGCTGATGGCCAGGCCCGTGAAGTCGTGGACCTGCTCGACGAAGGCATCGCAACCGGCGCGCCCGCCGATGAAGGAGATGGCCGACACGCCCAGCACCAGGTAGTCAGGCGCACAGGTCATGGCCGTTCGCAGCGCGTCCTGCATGCCCTCGCTGATCCTGGCCGCGCCGGCCATGAAGTCGGCGTCGGACAGGGCCTTGGGGTTCTCGACGTAGATGTCGCGGTACTGGTTGGTGACACCCGGCGGGCGCAGGGCCTCCATGTCGGGCTGCACCACGGTGTTGGTCGAAGGGCCTATCACCGCGAAGACCTTCCTCCAACCCAGCACGTCAGTCACTTCATGCTCCCGGCGAATCAGGCGATCGCGGCGGCCTGTTCGAGGCTCGTGATCATGGCCTGCTTGAGCAGGTAGGCGCGGCGCGCATCGCGGTCCTGCGACAGCCGCGCCATCGCCGCCCGGCGCTCGGCGCGGGCGCCGGCCCAGCCGTCGCGCATCAGGCGCGTGTTCTCGATCGTCTGCGCCTGCACGAAGTCGCGCGTGACGGTCAGCCGCTGGCGTTCGTACAGCGCCAGCTGCGCGGCCGGGTCGGCACCGCCCCGCAGCACGCGCACCAGCTTGTCGGCGACGTTGACGGCGTCGTGGATGCCGCTGTTCATGCCGAAGCCACCCATCGGGCTGTTCAGGTGCACGGCGTCGCCCACCAGGGCCACGCGGCCGACCGCGAAGCGCTCGCAGACGCGCTGGTGCACGCGGTAGATGGTGCGGTGTTGCGTCGCGACCTCTGCCTCGCGGCCCAGCATGCGGCGGAAGACGGCGTTCTTGTAGTCGTCAGCCAGCAGGGTCTCGTCGGCCATGTTCTCGGGCGCCGGCACCAGGATGCGCCACAGCCCCGGCACCTTCAGCAGCACCATCCACTCGTCGGGGTCGGAGATGTAGTTGACGAGGCTGAGGTTCTCGAAGGCACCTTCGATGGCGTAGGTGGTCGACAGGCAGAGGAACTTCTCGTCGTAGGTGAAGCCCGGAAACTCCAGGCCCAGCACCTTGCGCACGACGCTGTTGGCACCGTCGGCGGCAACCAGGAAGCGCGCGCGCCAGCGCTCCACCGCGGTCGCGGTCTCGACGTAGGCGGTGACCCCGGCCTCGTCCTGCTCCATGAACAGCAGGCGCTGGCGGTGCAGCACCTGCGCCGTGGGCTGGCGCTGCAGCTGCGCCACCAGGTCGGCGGTGACGCGGTGCTGTTCGCACTGGATGCGGTAGGGGAAGGGCGTGCGGTCGGCGATCTCGCCGAGGTCGAAGGCGAAGACTTCGCCCGACTGGCGGTCGCGGTACTGGTACACCGGGGCCTTCAGGCCCTGGCTGAACAGCGTCGCTCCGGCTTCCAGCTCGTGCAGGATCTCCAGCGTCGGGCAATGGAAGGTCGACGCACGCAGGTCGGTGGCCCCGGCGGCCAGCGGCTCGATGGCCGTGACGTCGATGCCGTGGCGCGCCAGCGCCAGCGCCGCCACCGCGCCGACCGGGCCGAGGCCGACCACCAGGACTTCCACTTCATGCGTCACCATGGCGTCGTCGTGCGGGCCGCTGCCGCGCCGGGCTCAATACTTCACCGACAGCGTGGTGCCGATCATCCGCGGCGCGGTGAGGTAGGCGAACATCTGGCCGTAGAAGTCGTTCAGCCGCACGTTGTTCGAGCCGATGTCCGGCGTCTGGTTGTTGGTGGCGTTGTTGATGTACACCGTCCACTTCCAGGCCCCCGACTCCAGGCCGGCGCGCAGGTTCACGAGGTTGCGCGCGCCGATGTAGTTGATGCCCAGCGGGTTGGCATTGCCGAACTTCGTGTACTGCTTGCTTTCGTAGCGGTAGTCGGCGCGGCCGAACCAGGACATCTTCTCGTTGATCTGTCCGGTGTATTGCCCGCCGAGGTTGACCGTGACTTCGCTGGACTGCGGCGGTGCCATGCCCGAGATGTTCATGGCCACCGAATTGGCGCCGGCCGGCGTGGTGTAGCTGAACACCCGCGAGGCGCAGGACGGGATGACCTGGCAGCTCTGCGCATCGGCGGCGGTGTAGTCCACGGTGCCGCTCGCGAACTTGGAGTCGGCGTAGCCCAGGCCGGCATTCAGCGTCAGCCCCGGCAGCGGCTTGGCCGCGAGGTCGAATTCCAGGCCCTGGCTGTTGAGGCCACCGAAATTCTTCACCAGCAGGCCGACGATGGCCGGGTTGTCCGACGGGCCGTTGATCTGCAGGTCCTTGGAATTGACCTTGAACAGCGCCACGCTGGCCTGCACCTTGTTGTTGAGGAAGCTCTGCTTGGCGCCGATCTCGTAGGTCGTGTTGGTCTCGGGCTTGAAGGTCAGTTCGTAGGCGTATTGGCCTGACTGGCTGGCATTGGTGTTGAAGCCGCCGCCCTTGGTGCCGTTGGCCACGCTGCCGTAGAACATGGTCGAGGTGCTGGGCTTGAACTGCAGCGTGGCGCGGTAGTTGTTGAAGCCGATCGACGAGGTAAACAACTGCCCCGCAGCCACGCCGGCCCGGGCCTGGCTCTGCTGCGACTTGTCCATCGCCGTGTGGCGCAGTTCGGCCGAGGCGGTGAGGTTGGACAGGATGTCGTAGTCCAGGCTGCCGAACACCGAGCGGATCTTGTCGGTGGAGTAGGTGCGCGACACCGTGCTGTCGTTCCAGGTGCCGTCGGGCCGCAGGTAGAAGTTCTGCGTTGCGCCGACCAGCGTCACGCCCGCGGGCAGGCTGGAGCCGTCGATGGACACCAGGGTGCCGGTCTGGCGCCCGCCCTTGAAGCCGTACAGGCCCCCCGCCCAGCGCAGGCCCGGCGTGGGCTTGGAGGCCAGCCGGATCTCGAGGCTGCTGTCGTGGTTGTTGTACTCGCTGCCGAAGAGCTCGGGCAGGTTGACGGTGCCGCCGGCGGTGGTGGCGAAGGGAATGCCGTTGCGGTAGCCGGTGAAGTCGTTGAAGCGGAATTCCTTGACGTCGTTGTAGCCGAAGATGGTCGTCAGGTCGCTCCAGCCGAAGTCGTAGCCGGCGCGCAGGCTGGAGAAGCTCACCTGGCGCGAATTGCCGGTGGCCCCCGAGCCGCTGAGGTTGGCCACTTCGATGGGCTGCTGCGTGCCGGTGATGAGGCCGCAGAAGTTGCGGTACTGGCCGGCCGTGGGGCCGTTGCCGGCGATGGTCGGCCCGCAATTGCTGGTCATGTAGCTGATCGGCGAGTTCTCGAACTTGTCGTTGCCGACATAGACCGAGGCGCCCAGCGACAGGCCCTTCTGCGGCACCATGTCCACGACCAGCTGGCCGTCCTGCTTCTTCCAGCCGCCGACGGTGAGGCCGTTGACGGCGTCCTGGTGGGTGTGGTCCAGCTCGTCGTAGCCCAGCGACACCCCGGCGCGCAGCAGGCCGGGCACGACGGCCCCGCGCAGCGAGGCCTGCGCTGTGCGCGCACCGTGGTCGCCGAAGCCCACCAGGGCCGTGGGTTCCAGCGTGTCGCCGGGCTTCTTCGAGATGTAGTTGATGACGCCCGAGTAGGCGTTGCGCCCGTACAGCGCCGACACCGGGCCCTTGATGAGTTCGATGCGGTCGACGTCGAGCAGGCCCAGGCTGACGGCCGAGGGGTTGGCGAGGTAGACGCCGTCGAGGAAGACCGCCACGTTGGGGTCGCCGGCGCCGCCGTTCAGGTTGGTCAGGCCGCGGATCGTGGGCGTCACGTAGGACTCGGCGCCGCCGGTGTTGATGGTCAGGCCCGAGGCCAGGTGGGTGGCGTCCTGCAGGTTCTTGATGCCGGCGTCCTCCAGCGTCTGCGACGACAGCGAGGTGATGGACAGTGGCACGTCCTGCAGCCGCTCCAGCTTCTTGCGCGCGGTGACCACCACCGTCGTCACGCCATCGCTGTCCGCGGCCGAGGCGGCGGCCGCAGGGGCAGGCGCGGCGGTCTGCGACCAGGCCGGCAGGGCCGCCATGACGCCGGCCATCGCCAGGCCGGCTGCGCGGGCCCGCGAGTGCAGGGGCGGCAGTCGGCGGTGGCTGAGGGTGCGGCCGATGGGCTTGCGGGACTTCATGCGATGACCTCCAGAGGGGGTGGGTGTTGAGATGTCGGCGCAATGGCGTTGCGGCGAATCCAATGTATTCAGGCCGCTGTTTGCAGGCGCGCTTTTGTTGCGCGCGATTCGACTGGCGAACAGCCGGCGTGCGCAGCGCTGCGGCGCCGAGTTGCCCTCAGGCGGCGTCGTTCCAGACCAGGGGGAAGTAGTCGCCGCGCGGCCGCGCGCCGAGCACCAGGCCGCTCTTCTGGATGCCCACGGCCTGCACGGCCTTGGACCAGTGGGTGGGCAGGAAGCGAACGTCGTCGCCCAGCCAGCGCGTGGTGATGGCGACGCGGCGGCCGCCGTGCTGGCCCGTGTTGCCGTGGGCGCCGTGGATGGTGTAGGGGTGGATGATGATGGCGTCGCCGGGCGCGCAGTCCCAGGTGATGATCTTCTCGCGGCCGCTGGCGACGAGGGCGTCGAAGTCAGGCAGGTCGAGGAAGCCGTCGCTGCGGCCGTCGGCCGGTGCCGGGTTGTCGGGCGTGCGGTAGAAGCCGGGCACGGTCTTGTGGCTGCCGGCGATGAACATCAGCCGGCTGCGCTGCGCGTCGGCCTGCGTCATGGCCATCCAGAGCGAGGGCAGCTGCTCGCCCTTGAAGGTGAAGGCCGCGATGTCGTGGTGCCAGGGCGTGCCCTGACCGGCCTCGCCGTGGGCGCCGCCACTGTGGATGAAGGTGAGGTCGAACCAGAAGCGCAGGGTCTTCGTGCCGACGATGCGGGCGATGGGTTCGGCCAGCTCGGCGCGCAGCAGGAAGTCGCGCACCACCGGCACGTCGCGCCACATGTAGCGGATGGTCATGCGGCCTTCGCCGCGGCCGAAGGAGAGGTCGCGTTCGGGCGGCTGCGGGCCATCGGCGAGCAGGGCCGTCTCGTCGATGGCCGCGAGGATGCGAGCGACCCATGCGGGTTCGATCAGCCCCGGCAGCTTGACGACGCCGTGGGTCTCGTAATGCGCGGTGAAGGCTTGCAGCTCTTCGTCGGTGTAGCGTCTGAGCATGGCGGGTGTCTCCGGGCGCGGTATCGGCCTGCCGCGCATTGTGTGGAAGGCCGGCGCGCCGGGCGTGGCGGTTTGCCGCCGGTGTTCGCGCAGCGGAAACCGGCGCCGGCAGCGCCCGGCTGCGCGCGAGGGCCGCGGCATGATGCCGTCGTCGCCGGCCGAGCCGGCCACCCTCACGATGGACACGATGGACACCCTGGACCTCTACACCACCTACCGCAAGATGTTCGCGACGCTGGACGACGAGCGCGTTGTGTGGTGGTACTGCGGCGGCGTCACGGCGCCGCGCGAGGGCGTGGGCCTGGTGCCCCATGTCCAGGCCGAGACCATCATGGTCTACCGCACCCGCGATGTCGGCCCCGAGAGCTTCACCATCGACTGGACCGAGGTCGGCTACTTCCGCGACATCGCCACCGGCGAGCCGCTGGACGGCTGGTTCAACCCCTTCACCCAGCGCACCGAGCCCTACCCGAAGACCTTTGTCGACGGGCCTGCCACCTTCACCGTGCGGCGCCTGGGCGAAGGCGTGGACATCCACCTGGTGCAAAGCGGCGCGCAGGTCGAAGGCGTGCGGCTGGAGCACGCGGTCGGGAGCACTTCCGTGGGCCTGGTGCAGACCGAATCGAAGCGCCGCACCTTCCACCGCCCCGACGGCAGCCTGCCGCCGCTGGATTCACCCGAGGCAACGCAGATCGAGACCGCGCTGTCGATCTGGAGCCCGCGGGCTGGTGTGGACGACGCGGCCGTGCGCAACGTGGCCGCGGCGGGCTTCTACCGCAGCGGCTCGAAAAGCGGCAGCAGTGGCGGCTGGGCGTCGACGGTGGTGAGCGGCGTGATGCGCAAGGCGCGGGTGGACGAGCGCGTGAACCCGCAGGCCTGGGCGCGGCTGCAGCAGAGGTTTCCGCAGTTCTTCAACGGTGATCGCATCGACCCGGCGTTCGACTGAAGGGCGGCACGCGAACTTCAGCCGCGCTTCCAGAGGGGCGCCCGCCCTTCGCGGTAGGCCGTGTAGCCCTCCAGCCCATACGGCTCGCTGCCCATGTAGGCCTCGAAGACTTCGAGTTCGATGGCCATGCCCTCGGCCACCGTGGCGTCGACGCCGCGCTGGTAGACCGACTTGTTGGCGGCGATGCAGGCGCGCGGCTTGTCGGTGATGCTGCGCGCCAAGGCCAGCGCCTCGCCGTGAAGGGCCGCCAGCGGCACCGACTTCAGCGCCAGGCCCGCCGCCACGGCCTCGGCACCCCGGTACCAACGCGCGGTCCAGATCACTTCCTTGGCGCGCTGCTCGCCGATGCGGCGCTTCAGCCGCAGCGAACTGGCCACCGGCAGCACGCCGGCGTCGGTGTGGGCGTCGCCGATGTGCGCCTCGTCGGCGACGAGGATGAAGTCGCAGCCCAGCGCGATCTCGAAGCCGCCGGCGCGGCACCAGCCGTTGACGGCCGCGATGGTGGGGATGGGCAGCGCCTCGATGGCCGAGATGAGCCGGCCGACGCGGCCGACCATCTGCATGAAGTAGGGCAGGTCCTTGAAAGCGCGGTCCAGCAGCGCCAGGTCCAGGCCGACGCAGAAGGCGCTGGCCTGTCCGCCGGTGAGGATCAGTGCGCGGATGCTTGCGTCGTCCCGCGCCCGCGCCACCACCTCGTCGAGCTCGTCCAGCCGCTGCTCGCTGATCGAGTTCAGCTGGCGGGGCGTGGCGAAGGTGACGGTGGCAATGCCGTCCTCGACTTCGAGTGCAAGCGTCTCGAACTTCATGGGGCCGCCTTCGCCCACACCGGCTGGCGCGGCGCCGGCAGCCCGGTTTCGGCCAGGCAGCGCTCGCGCAGGGTTTCGATCTCGGGCCCGCGGTCGAACACGGGCAGCGGGCCGCGGCTGGCGCGCACCTGCGCGCGCAGCGCTTCCGTCGCGGCAGCCTGCAGTTCACCCGCGCCCGTGACGACGACGCCATAGCGCCGCGCGCCCTGGGCACTGACGAGCCCGCGCCGCACCTCCAGCGCCACCCGTGCGGCGTCGCGCTCCAGCGGGTCGCCCCAGCCGCCGGCACCCCAGGTCACGAAATGCAGCTGGTCGCCCGGCCGCACCTCGACGCGGTCGCACTTGGCGGGCAGCGAGGTCTGCGTGCCGTCGCTGCGTTCCAGCGTCTTCCACGAACGCTGCGCCGGCTGGCCGCCGCCCACGCCCCAGGGCGGGATGAACCAGCGGTCGTCGTGGATGGAGATGTGGCCGCCTTCGGTGAAACGGTAGGTCATGTGGATGCCGTTGCCGCCGCGAAACTTGCCGGCGCCGCCGCTGTCGGCCACGGTCTCGTATCGCTCGATGACCATCGGGAAATAGCGCTCCAGGAATTCATTGGGCACGTTGGTGAAGCCCGGCCACAGCGAATGGCCGTCGGGCCCGTCGCCGAAGGGCCGGCCGGGGATGCCGCCGAAGCCGATCTGGAACAGCTGGAACCAGTCGCCGGCCTGACCTTCTGACGTTCGCGTGCCCGAGAACATCAGGTGCGGGCTCGACGAGAAGCCGGCCGCGCACATGAACTCCGGCGTCTTCTGCCCGAGCAGCGCACCCAGCACGTCGAAGATGCGGCCCAGCGCATGGGTGCGGCAGCTCAGCGCGGCGGGATACTTCGGCTTCAGCAGGCTGCCTTCGG
Source organism: uncultured beta proteobacterium (assembly GCA_903914615.1). Classification (GTDB taxonomy): domain Bacteria; phylum Pseudomonadota; class Gammaproteobacteria; order Burkholderiales; family Burkholderiaceae_C; genus Rubrivivax. Next base: position 14,144 of record CAIWPS010000432.1, read on the forward strand.
GGATGCGCACGTCCACCAGGTCGTAGAAGCCGTCGTTGAACAGGATCTGCGGGTCGAAGACCATGATCATGTAGATGCCGAAGAACATCTTGAACATGTTCTCGTTGAGCAGGAAGTTGATCGAACTGCTGCTCTGCGGGTCGGTGCCGGCGAAGTCGAGGACGACCTTCTCGCCTTCGCGCCACATCGTGCACTTGATTTTGAACGGCCCGGCGCCCTGGCCGTCGTCGCAGACGTAGTCTTCGAAGCTGACCGGCGCCTCGCCGATGGCGCTGACGATCAACTGCTTCATGGCGCGGCGGTTGCGCGCCAGCAGCTCGTTCACCGCGGCATCGAAGACCGCGTCGCCGAAGCGTTCGCAGATCTCGCCCACCCGCCGCGCCGCGACGCGGCACGAGGCCACCAGCGCATGCAGGTCGGCCTTGTACCACTCGGGCATGCGGCTTTGCGTGGCGGCGATGGTCAGGATGTCGGCCTGCAGTTCGCCGCGCCGGTACAGCTTCACCGGCGGCAGGCGCAGGCCTTCCTCGAAGATGCTGCCGGCATCGGTGGGCAGCGAGCCCGGCACCTTGCCGCCGATGTCGGTCATGTGGCCGAACATCGCCGCCCAGGCCATGAGCCGGCCTTCGCGGAAGATGGGCACGATGACCAGCTGGTCGTTGAGGTGGCTGATGGCGCCTTCGCAGCTGTAGGGGTCGTTGAGCAGGATGACGTCGCCTTCCTCGATCGTGCCCTGGTACTGGCGCAGGAAGCCGTCCAGGAACGATCCGAACTGCCCCACCACCATGCGGCCCTGGCGGTCGGCGATGAGCGGGAAGGCGTCGCCCTGCTCGCGGATGCCGGGGCTGAGTGCGGTGCGGAACAAGGTGGCGTCCATCTCGACGCGGGCATTGCGCAGCGCGTTCTCGATGATGTCCAGCGTGACCGGGTCCACGCTGGCCGCTGGCAGCGGCGCGGTGTTCGATTCGATGATGCGTGCGGGCATGGCGGCGTCCTCGTTGGCGGGTCAGGCGGCTCCCGCGGGGTTGATCAGGATGTTGCCGAACCTGTCCACCATGCCCGCGCAGCCGGCCAGGATCACGGTCGTGGCGTCCATTTCGGTGACGATGGCCGGGCCCGGAATCACATCGCCGGCGCGCAGCCGGGCGCGGTCGTAGATGACCGCAGGCCGGAAGCCGCCGTCGGTCCACATCGTGTGGTCGCGCACCTTCGCGGCTGCCGGGTTGCCGTCGCCACGCGGCAGCTCGCGGGCCGGCAGCACGGGTGCGCGGCCCAGCGCCACGGCGCGCAGGTTCACGAGTTCGGTCTCGGTGTCCATGCTGAAGGTGAACAGCCGTTCGTGGGCCGCGTGAAAGGCTGCCGCCAGCGCGGCCAGCCCCGGGCTGGCGGGGTCGGCCGCCTGCACCTGCGCCAGGTCCACCGCCATCGGCACCTCGAAGGCCTGGCCGGCGTAGCGCAGGTCGGCTTCGAAGCGCACCTCGATCTCTTCTGCGTCCACGCCATCGCGCGCCAGCGCGTCGTGCACCTGCACCCGCATCAGTTGCAGCACCGCCAGCACGTCGGCATCGGTGCAGCGGCTGATCAGGCGCGAGAACGAACGCGCCGTCTCCGCCCGCATGCGCGTGGTGGCGTCGCCCAGGGCGCACAGCACGCCCGGCGCCACCGGGCTGACGGCCGGCCATGAGCCCATCAGCCGCGCCACGGCGTTGACGTGCAGCGGCCCGGCGCCGCCGAAGCCCATCAGCGCGAAGTCGCGCGGGTCGTAGCCCTGCTGCACGCTGATCATGCGCAGCGCGCCGAACATGTTCTCGTTGACGATGTCGATGATGCCGCGCGCCGCCTGCACCAGGTCCACCCCCATCGCGTCGGCGATGGCCTGCACGGCGCCGCGCGCGGCCTCGCGGTCGAGCTTGAAGCTGCCGCCCAGCAGGTTCTCGGGCAGGTAGCCCAGCACCACGTTGGCGTCGGTGACGGTGGCCGCCGTGCCGCCGCGGCCGTAGCACACCGGCCCGGGCACGGCGCCGGCCGACTCGGGCCCCACGCGCAGGGCCTTGGTCAGCTGCGGAATCTTCGCGATGCTGCCGCCGCCGGCACCCACCGTCTTCACGTCCAGGGCCGAGACGCGCACCGTCAGGTGGCCGACCTGCGTCGTTCGCACCAGGCGCGGCTCGCCGTTCTCGATCAGCGCCACGTCGGTGCTGGTACCGCCCACATCCAGCGTCAGGATGTTCTTCAGGCCGGCGTTCTTCGCCACCCACAGCGCGCCGGTCACGCCGCCGGCGGGGCCCGACATCAGCAGCGACACGGGTTGTTCTTCGGCGGCCTCCGACGACATCAGGCCGCCGTCGGACCGCAGCAGCGCGATGCGACCCTTCATCCCCAGTTCGCGCAGCCTGCTGCGCAGCTTGGCGACGTAGCCGCCGACGACGGGCCGCACGGCGGCATTCGCCACCGTGGTCAGCGTGCGTTCGTATTCCTGCATCTCGGGCAGCACCAAGTGCGACAGCGACACCGGCACGCCCGGCATGACCTCGGCCGCGAGTTCGGCAACGCGCCGCTCGTGCCGGCCGTCGACGTAGGCGTTCATGAGCGACACCGTCAGCGCCTGCACGCCGCTGCCTCGCAGCTTCGCCAGCTGGGCGCGGATGTCGGCGTCCACCACCGGCCGCAGCTCGTGGCCGTGGGCGTCGAGCCGGCCCTTGATCTCGACCGTGTCTTCCAGCCGAGCCATGGGCTCGGGCTGGTTCCAGATGATCCAGCCGGCCAGGCCGCCGGGCACCCAGCTGCGTTCGATCTGCATCATCTGCCGGTAGCCCTCGGTGACGACCAGGCCGACGCGCGCGCCCTTGTGTTCGAGCACCGCGTTGGTGGCCACCGTGGTGCCGTGCAAGAAGATGTCGATCCGGCTGGCGGCGATGCCCGCCTGCTCGCACACCGCCTGGACGCCGGTGATGACGCCCTCGGAAGCATCGTGCGGCGTCGACGGCGTCTTGTGCAGCCAGGCGCGGCCGTCGGTGTCGTCGAACAGCAGCAGGTCGGTGAAGGTGCCGCCCACATCCACACCCAGTCGATAGGCCATCCGGCGCACTCCGCGTTGCGGCCCGACAGGGCCTTGACCGCATTCTTGGAAGGCTGCGCCTGCACCGCGAGCGCGCCGGCGGGTCTATCCACCAGACGGCTTTGCCGTCGCCCGCAGTTCGCGCTTGAGCACCTTGCCGTTGGCATTGCGCGGCAGCGCCGCCACGAACAGCACGCGCTTGGGGCACTTGTAGCCGGCCAGGCGCGGCTTCAGCCAGGCCAGCAGGGCCTCGGCCTGCAGCCCTGAGCCGGCCAAGGGCACGACGGCGGCCAGCAGTTCCTCGCCCCAGCGCGCCTCTGGCACGCCGAACACGGCGCTCTCGGCCACGCCCGGGTGTTGGTCGATGACGGCTTCGACCTCGCGCGGATAGACGTTGACGCCGCCGGTGATGACCATGTCCTTCTTGCGATCGACGATGTACAGGTGCCCTTCATCGTCGCGCCGCGCCAGGTCGCCGACGCTGACCCAGGGCATGCCCTCCATCAGGCGGTAGGCGTCGCGGGTGGCTGGCTCGTTGCCCCAGTAGCCGGCGAAGAGGCAGGGCGAGGTGCTGAAGAGCTCGCCGACCTCGCCGGTGGCCACCTCCAGCCCGTCCTCGCCCAAGAGCCGCACCTGGTTGCCGACGAAGGGCTGGCCGACGCAGTTCTGCTTGCGCAGCTGGTCGCGCGGGCGCAGGTTGCTGACCACGCCGGCCTCGGTGGAGCCGTAGGTCTCGTGCAGCAGCCCTGCGCCGAAGTAGTCGACGATGCGCTCCTTCAGGGCCTGGGGCAGCGGCGCGGCGTTGGCGACGATGCCGTGCAGCCGGTGGCCACGCAGGGCGGCCAGCAGCGAGGGCTCGAGATCGAACATCGCGTGGTGGTGCGTCGGCACCGTGAACATGCCCGTGACGCGGCCCGAGTGCACGGCGCGCAGCACGGTCTCGGGATCGAACTTCGGCAGGATCTCCAGCGTGCCGCCGACGAACAGCGCGGCCATCGCGAAGGCCAGGCCGGCGCCGTGGCACATCGGCGCGAAGGCCAGGTAGTGGTCGTCGGGCGAGTAGATGCCATATTCGGCGGCGTAGCCCAGGAAGGCCAGCGTGCGCGAACGGTGGGGCAGCATGACGCCCTTGGGCTTGCCGGTTGTGCCCGAGGTGTAGGGAATCGAGAACACGGCCCATTCGGGCACGGGCGGTGGCGTGAATGCGCTGGCGGCCCGCGCGAGCAGCGCGTCGTAGGCCGGACCCAGCGGGATGACATGGCGCACGGTGCGCAGCAGCGCGCGGTCCAGCGCGCTCTCGCAGTCGGGGTGGACGAAGAGCACTTCGGCCTGCGCGTCGTCGCAGATCTCGGCCAGCTCGCGCGGCGTCAGCTTCGGGTTGGGCGTGGCCACCGCGCCGCCCATGTCGGACACGCCGGCGACGATCTCGATGGTCTCCAGGCTGTTGGGCGCGATCAGCGCCGCATGACGCCCGGCTTTCAGCCCCAGACCCTGCACCGCGTTGGCCACCCGGTTCATCGCCTCGACCAGCTGGCCGTAGCTGCGCTGGCGACCTTCGAAGTGGATGGCTGTCTTGCCCGGGTCGCGTGCGGCCGCGGCGCGCAGGCCGCCACCGACGGTGAGCGGTCGGTAGCCGGGCGGCAGCGGCATCGCACCCACCTCATGCCCCAAGGTAAGCCTCGCGCACCCGAGGGTGGTCCAGCAACGCGGTGGCGGCGCCCTGCAGCACGACGTGGCCGTGTTCCAGCACATAGGCGCGCGAGGCGACGCCGAGCGCCATCACGGTGTTCTGCTCGACGATGAGCATCGTCAGGCCGATGCGGCGGTTGATCTCGGCAAGCGTCGCATAGACCTCTTCGGACAGCCGCGGCGCCAGGCCCAGCGACGGTTCGTCCAGCAGCAGCATGCGCGGGCGCGACATCAGCGCGCGGGCGATGGCCAGCATCTGCTGCTCGCCGCCGGACAGCGACCAGCCGAGCTGGCTGCGCCTTTCCTTCAGGCGCGGAAAGAGGCCGAAGGCCAGTTCCAGTTCGCCGTCCATGCCTTGCCGGAAGCCGCGCCAGCCGGCCGTGGCCACGGCCAGGTTTTCCTGCACCGTGAGGCCGGGGAAGATGCGTCGCCGCTCGGGCGCATGCGCCAGGCCGCGGCGCACGCGCGTCTCGGCGGGCAGGTCGTCGATCGCCGTGCCGTCGAGCGCGACGCTGCCGCCGCGCGGTCGCACCAACCCCGAGATGCAGCGCAGCAAGGTGGTCTTGCCCGCGCCGTTGCTGCCCAGCAGCGCCACGCATTCGCCGCGCCCCACCTCTAGGCTCACGCCTGCCAGCGCCTTCACGGCGCCGTAGCTGACCGACAGGCCCTCAATGCGCAGCATCGGCGGTCTGCTTCGGCTTCCTGCGCCCCAGGTAGGCCTCGATCACGGCTTCGTCGTTGCGCACGTCGTCCGGCGTGCCCTCGGCAATGAGCCGGCCGAAGTTCAGCACCGCAATGCGGTCTGCCAGGCGCATCACCAGGCCCATGTTGTGCTCGATGAGCAGGATGCTCAGGCCCGCTGCGCGCAGCGCGTGCACGTAGGCGATCAGCGCCTCGACCTCGCCGCTGTTCAGGCCGGCCGCGGGCTCGTCGAGCATCAGCACGTGCGGCTGCGCCATGAGCGCGCGCGCGATCTCGATCTTGCGCTGCTGGCCGTAGGGCAGTTCGCGCACCTCGCGGTGGGCGTCGGCGCCCAGGCCCAGGCCGGCCAGCAGTTCCTGCGCTCGTTCGCGCAGGGCCCGTTCCTCGCGGCGGAAGGCGGCGCCCCGGAACACCACTGCCCCCAGGCCCGAGGCGCAGCGCGCATGGGCGCCGACGAGCACGTTCTCGAGCACCGGCAGGCGGCCAAACAGGCGCCCGTTCTGGAAGGTTCGCACCAGCCCGGCGCGGGCCACGGCATGGGCCGGCAGGCCGGTGAGGTGCGCACCGGCCAGCGCCACGCTGCCGGCCGTGGGCTGCAGCACCCCCGACAGCAGGTTGACGGTGGTGCTCTTGCCGGCGCCGTTGGGGCCGATCAAGGCCAGCAGCTGGCCGCGCCGCAGGTCGAGGTCAACGGCATCGACGGCCTGCAGGCCGCCGAAGCTGCGCGACAGGCCGCGCACGGCCAGCAGGCCCTCAGCCATGCGCGCGCGCGTGCTGCCGTCGTTGCCACCGCAGCCAGCCCTTGCGCGCTCGCCCGGCGATGCCCTCGGGCATCAGCACGAGGACCAGCAGCACGCCGACGCCGAACACGGCCAGGTAGGCGTCGCCGACGAAGCGCAGGCCTTCGGGAGCGAAGCCGAGCACGATGGCGCCGACGATGCAGCCGGCCACGCTCAGCTCGCCGCCGGCGATCAGCATCACCAGCAGCGTGACCGAGCGCGCGAGGTCGAAGTCGCCCGGGGCGATGAAGTGCGCGTAGTGCGCGTACAGCGATCCGCTCAGGCCCGCCAGCATGCTGGCGATGACGAAGGCCAGCACCTTGGTGCGCACCACCGGGACGCCCGAGGTGGCGGCAGCGATCTCGTCGTCGCGCAAGGCGATCATGGCGCGGCCGAAGCGCGAGCGCCGCAAGGCCAGGGCGAACAGCGCCACGCCCGCGAGGAAGGCAAGGGCGAGGAAGTAGGCGCCGCGGTCGGTGGCGATCTCGTGGCCGAACAGGACCACGCCCGGGATGCCGCTGATGCCGTCGTCGCCACCGGTGACCGGCGCCCAGTTCTTCATCACGATCTCGGCCGAGACGTTCAGGCCCACCGTGGCCAGCGCCAGGTAGTGGCCGCGCAGCCGCAGCATCGGCAGGGCGATGAGCAGGGCCAGCAGCCCCGCCAGCGCCATGCCGGCCGGCAGGGCCAGCCAGAAGCTCCAGCCGGCCTTCAGCACCAGCAGCGCCGAGGTGTAGGCGCCGACGCCGACGAAGGCGGCCTGACCGAGCTGGATCAGCCCGGCCCAGCCGAAGGCGATGGCCAGCCCGATGACGGCGATGGCCGACTGCAGCGCGAGCACCAGCAGGCGCAGGGGGTAGTCGCCGACGATGAACGGCGCGGCCAGCGCCAGCAGCCCGGTGGCGGCCAGGACCAGGACCCGTGCGGCTGCGATGCTCATGCCCGGTCCGCGATGCGCTCGCCGAAGAGGCCCTGCGGCCGCACCAGCAGGAACAGGAACATCAGCACGAAGACCAGCGCGTCCTTGTAGGCCGACGAGATGTAGCTCGCGCCCAGGGTCTCGGCCAGGCCGACCAGCAGGCCGCCGAAGACGGCGCCGGGCACGCTGCCGAAGCCGCCGATGACGGCGGCCGCGAAGGCCTTCAGCCCTACGCCCTCGCCGATGCCGACATCGACGAACCACATCGGCCCCAGCAGCAGGCCGGCGGCGCCGGCCATGGCGCACACCAGCACCCAGGTCAGGGCGTAGAGGCGGTTGACGCGGATGCCCATCAGCCGCGCCGCTTCGGCGTCCTGGGCCAGCGCGCGCAGCTGCCCGCCCAGCGACGAGCGGTACAGCAGCCGATGCACGGCGCCGATGAGCAGCGCGGCGACGGCGATGACGAAGAGCGCGTGCAGCGACACCACCGCGCCGGCGATGTCGACCGTGCCGCCGCCGACAGGCGACTTCGCCGACATCGGCAGCGGCCCCCAGACCAGCTGCGCCACGTTCTGGATCGAGATGCCGATGGCGATGGTGCCGATGATGACAGTGAGCGCCGGCTGCCGGCGCAGGGGCAGGTAGACGCCGGCGAAGAACAGCAGCCCGACCACCGCCATGCCGGCAATGACCAGGCCGTAGGCCGCTGCGAAGCGGGCGTCGCTGAAGACCACCGCGCTGGCCCCCAGCAAGGCGCCGACGGTGACCAGCTGCCCGGTGGCGAAGTTGACGACGCCGGTGGATTCGTAGGCGATCTCGAAACTCAGCGCCACCACTGCGTAGATGCTGCCGATGGCGATGGCATTGATGACGAGCTGGACAAACTGCGCCATCGGCTCAGGACCTGGGATAGGTCGCCACGCTCACCAGGTCCTTGCTGCCCGGCTTGAACGAAACCAGCACGACGCTGTGGGCCATGTTGTTCGTCGCGGGGTCGGTGCGGTAGCTGCGCGCCATGCCCTTGAAGTCCTTCACCGCGGCGAACCAGGCGCGCAGCTTCCCGGCGTCGGGGCCGACCTTCCTCAGGGCATCGGCGAGCATCAGCGCCGCGTCGTAGTACGAAGTGCCGAAGGAGTCGGGCCGCAGCTTGAAGCGCTGGGTGTAGCGCCTGACGAAGTCGGCACTGGCCGGGCTGACGGCCTCCCCGAGCAGCGTGTCGGCGGTGCTGAACACGCCGTTCAGGTCGTCGGCATCGATGAGCTCCAGCGTCGAGGGCGCCACCATGCCCGTGCCGGCGACGACGGGCAGCGCCAGGCCCAGACTCTTGCGCTGCTTGAGGATCAGCGCGCCGTCGCGGTTGTAGTTGAAGCACACCAGCACATCGGCGCCCTTGTTCTTCAGCGCCAGCAGCTGGGCCAAGAAGTCGTTGTCGCGCGGGTTGAAGGCCTCCCTGCCGACCACCGCCACGCCGGCCTTGCCGAGCACGCTTTCGAGGGTGTGGGCCGCGCCGGTTCCGTAGTCGTCCTGGGCGTGCAGCAGGCCGGGCCTGCGCTTGTTCAGCACCTCGGTGATGCCGAAGGCCATGGCGCCGGCGCCCAGGTTGTCGGCCGGCCGGGCGCGGAACAGCCACGGGTTCTGGCGTTCCTGGATCGCCATCGCGCCGCCCGCATGCACCGCGGCCACCTGGGCCCTGCGCACCTCGGGCTCCATCGCCAGCACCTGCGTCGACAGGCCGGGCAGGAAGACGAAGGCCGGCCTGTTCTGCTGCACCAGCTTGACGAAGGCATTCACGGCCACGCTGTTGCTGGCCTGGGTGTCCTCGAAGACGATCCTCAGCCTGCGGCCGCCAATGCCTGCGGCCGCGTTGATGTCGTCCTGGGCCATGCGCAGCGAGTTGTGGTACTGCAGGCCCGAGGCGGCAAAGGCACCGGTGATGGGCACCGCGGCACCGACGACGATCTCGTCGGCAGCCCGGGCCCGGCCAGCGCCGGCCAGCATGGCGGCCGCCGCGCTACCCAGGGCCACGGTTCTGCGGGTCGGTCCGGTCATGGCGGGCTCGACGGCGCTCGGCCGGGCAGCTTGAAGACGGCCAGGGCGTTGTCGCGCATCACGCGCTGCAGGGCCTCGGGGCGGAATTCGTGCGCGGCCATCTCGGCCACGGCGCGCTCGGGGTCGATCACCGGCCAGTCGGTGCCGAACAGCACCTTGTGCGAGCCGTAGCTGTTCATGTAGTGCTTCAGCGCCGGGGGCAGGTACTTCGGCGCATAGGCGTCGATGCCGATGAAGACGTTGGCGTGCTTCCACGCCATCGCGATCATCTCCTCCGCCCAGGGCACGCCGATGTGGATGCCCAGCAGCTTCAGATCCGGGAAGTCGATGGCGACCTGGTCGAGCAGGATGGGCCGCGCCACGCTGGGCAGGCGCACCTCCTTCTGGTAGATCAGGTTCTGGCCGACCTGCATCATCAGCGGCACGTCGAGCTCGCAGCACTTGGCGTAATACGGGTAGTACAGCGCGGCGTCAGGTGCCAGCTTGAACCAGTGCGGGTAGAGGTGGGCGCCGACGAAGCCCAGTTCCTTGACCGCATGCGCCAGGTCGCGCAGGCCCTGCATGCCACGGTAGGGGTCCACGCCGGCCAGGCCCGAGAAGCGGTCAGGATGCTTGCGGCACCAGTCGGCCACCTTCTCGTAGGGAATCTCGAAGGAGCCGCGCATGGCCAGGTCGCCCGCGCGCACGGCGATCAGCAGCGAACGCTCGATGCCGGCGCGGTCCATCTTGCGCAGGTACTCGTCCATCTCCACGCCGTGCTTCATGGCGTCGGGCATGCGCACCTGGCTCGTGAAATTCGCGTCGAAGCCGGTCTGGCCCAGGCGCACTTCCTCGGGCGTGAACAGGTTGACGACGATGTCGATGGCGCCGGGCATGGGGACGATGCAGGGTGGGTGCTTGACTCCGGCAGATGATGCGGGCCGGGCCGGGCCGGCGCCGTGGCTGCATGTGGCTGTATCCGCAGGCCGGAACTCCGGCCGCGATCAGCCTGGGCCCGGGCCGGGCCGGTCGTTCACAATGGCCCGACCCTGGTCTTCCGAACTCGCAAGGGCCTGTCGACATGCCACCGAAGATGCCGCCGCGAGGACCGCTGCCCCCCGCAGCGCCGGCGCCGGCCGATGCGCTGGCAGAACGGCTTGCCGTGCTGCAAGCCGAACTTCCCGCCGGCAACTGGCTCAACGCGGCAAGCGGCGCGGAAGCGCTGTACGCGCAGGCCAAGGCAGCCGGCCGCCTGGGCCTGGCCGCCGAAGCGGGCCTCGTGGCCGCCAAGGCCCTGTTCAATCTCGACCAACTCGAGCGCGCCGAATCCTGGTGTTCGCGGGCCCTGGACGAGGCACGGGATGGCGCAGGCGGGACGCTGCGGCCGGCACTGTGGGTGGTGGCGGCGGCGGTGCGCGGGCGGCTGGAACAGGTCAGCGGTGCCATCGACGCGGTGAACCGCGCGCTCGGCCTGCTGGACGACGGTGTCCCGGCCGGCGTGCGGCGCACGGTTTACTTCGGCGTCGCGATCACCTACCGCGCCCTGGGCCTGTGGCGCCATGCCCTGGACGCCTGGCGCGCGGCGGCCGATGCCGACCGCCACCACGACGCCACCGGCGGCGCCGGCCTGACGATGTCGCTGGCCAATTTCGTCGAGACCAGCCTGCGGGCCCACGATGACCTCGCCGGCATTGCACCCGAGGCTGCGGCGCGGCTGCTGCAGGACGCTGCGGCCGTGGCCGCCGAGCTGGCCGCGGCGCTGACCACCCTGTCGTCACCCTGGTTGCGCTTCCTGGCCGGCCACGCGATCGGCGGTGTGGCCTGGCGCTCGGGCCGCTTCGACGAGGGCTGTCGCACCCTGCGGGGGGCGCTGGCCGAGCGGGGCGATTTTCCGGTCGCCGCCGTGGGCGCCGTGCAGCTGGAGTTGGCGCGGGCGCTGGATGGCAACGGCGACCGCGCGGGCGCGAAAGTGGCCGCCGACGCGGCCAGGCGCCTCCTGGAACGCGACTCGCCCAGCCCGAACGGCTTGCGCCCGGTGCCCTGCCTGCACGACCTCTGGCGCGCCGAGCAGCTCTGCGGCAGTGCCACCCGTGCGCTGGCCCAGCTGGCCGAGCTGCATGCCCGGCTGATGCGCAACACGCTGGCCCTGCTGGACGTTCAGGTGGCCGGGCTCGTGCGCGAGGTCACGGCGCAGACGCTGCGGCTGCACAACACCGAGCTGCGCGAAGCCAACGACGGCCTCATGCGCCGCGTCGAGGACATTCGCCGGCTGGCCGGCACGGATTCGCTCACCGGCGTGCTCAACCGCCGGGCCCTCGATGCCAGCTGGTCAGAGTTGCGGTCTGGCGTTCCCGAGCTGGCCATGGTGATGATCGACATCGACCACTTCAAGGCCGTCAACGACCAGCACTCGCATGTCGTCGGCGACCTGGCCCTTCAGCGCGTGGCCGCCGTGCTCGGCGCCAGGCTGCGCGGCCTGGACCGCGTCGGCCGATGGGGCGGCGAGGAGTTCGCCATGCTGCTGCCGCACACCGGCCTGGCAGCCGCCTGTGCGGCCGCGGAACGCCTGCGCCGCGACGTCGAGGCGCAGGACTGGCAAGCCCTGGCGCCGGGCCTCGCGGTGACCATCAGCGCCGGGGTCGTCGCGACGCGGCCCGACGAGTCCTTCGAAGAGGCCGTGGCGCGGGCCGATGCGCTGCTCTACCGCGCCAAGCGCGAAGGGCGCAATCGCGTCGTGGGGGAGGCTGTCGGCGACGGGGCCTGGCGGGCCGATGCGCTTTTGCAAGGCGGTTCTGAAGTCGATGGGTAGGCCATGTCGATAGGACTTGGCAACGCCACGATGCCCGAACGCGGCAACCATTCCAGGCGGCGTTCAGGGCGGCGCCGAAGCCGTCGAGGGCCGACGCTTCCAGGTCGAGCGGGTCGCCGAGCACGACGACCCGTGCGCGCACGGTGGCGACTCCGCCCGGCACCGGCCCTGTGGTGCGTGCCGAAGCTCGGCGGCGCGGCTACTTCTTGCGCGTCGGCTCGGCCGGCTTGGCGGCGGCCTTCGGCGCGTCGCCCAGCACCGTCTTCAGCGGGCAGACCGAAACCGCGGGGCACTTCTGGCAACCGGCTACGATGGCTATCGGGCACAGCGTCATGGGGCATCTCCATCGGGGGCAATGCGGCAGCATACGCCTGCGGCCGCACCTGCCGTCGCGCGCCAAAGGCATCGCCATGACCCACACCACCACGTTCCAGGTCCGCAAGGACGCTCTCGCCACCACCCGCGTCGTCACCCAGGCCGCGCCGCCGCTGGCCGATGGCGAGGTGCGCGTGCGCATCGAGCGCTTTGCGCTGACCTCCAACAACATCACCTATGCGGCCTTCGGCGAGGCCATGCACTACTGGCAGTTCTACCCCGTCGGCCAGGCTGATGCCGCGGCCTGGGGCTGCATCCCGGTGTGGGGCTTCGGCAGCGTGCAGCAGTCCAGGCACGAGGGCGTGCCGGTCGGCCAGCGGCTCTACGGTTTCTGGCCCATGGCCTCGCACGCCGTGCTGCAGCCGGCCGCGGCGTCGGCCGCCGGCTTTGCCGATGGCGCGCCGCACCGCGCCACGCTGCACGCGGTCTACAACCAGTACCAGCGCTGCGGTGCCGACCCGTTCTACACCGCCGACAGCGAGGACGTGCAGGCGCTGCTGCGGCCGCTCTTCCTCACGGCGTGGCTGATCGACGACTTCGTGGCCGACAACGACTTCTTCGGTGCCCGCGCCGCGGCGGGCGGCGGCCGTGCCGTGATGCTGCTGTCTTCGGCGAGCAGCAAGACCGCCTGCGCCACGGCGGCGCAACTCGCGCGGCGGCCCGAAGTGGAGGTGGTGGGCCTGACCTCGCCGGCCCGTCTGGCGTACTGCCGCGCGCTGGGCATCTACAGCCGCGTGCTCAGCTACGAGGCGCTTGGCACCCTCAGCGCCGACACGCCCTGCGTGTATGTCGACTTCGCCGGCAACGCAGCGCTGCGGCTGGCGGTCCATGCACGCTTCACGAACCTGGCCTACAGCTGCGCCATCGGCGGCACGCACGTGCAGAACCTGGGCAGCAGCCGCGACCTGCCGGGGCCGCGGGCGACGCTGTTCTTCGCCCCGGCACAGGCGAAGAAGCGCAGCGGCGAATGGGGTGGTGCCGAGTTCGGGCGCCGCCTGGTGGCGGCCTGGCACGCCTTTCGGGCCCAGGTGGGCCCGCCGCCGTCGCCCTGGCTCGTCGTGCATCGCCATGACGGCGCGGACGCCGTGCAGGCGGCCTATGCCACCGTGCTGGGTGGCCGTGACGATGCCCGCAGCGGCCACATCCTGTCGCTGCCCGGTGCGGACTGAAAGCCGGCCGAGCCGGCCCCTGCGCGCTCGCGCGTGCCTGCCCGGGGCCTGCAAGCATGCCGGCGCCCGGGCCGGCCACCGCATCGGCATGGGCTTGCGCGGCCGCAGAGGCAGCAAGATTTCTTTACGCGGCGCGCCGCCGAGGTAGGGATGGGCGCGGCGGCGACCGTCGACCAAGAATGATTTTCCGCAGCCCTGCCTGCAGCACCGGTCCTTCGAACCCGTGCTGCAGGCCCGGTACGCGGCCCACCCTCTTCGTCCAAGGAAACCGCCATGACTGCAACCTCCGGTCGCCACACCATCCCCGGCAGCGAGAAGACCGCCGTGCCCGGCGCCAGGGCGGTGCGCGCAGCACCCGCCGACGAACGCTTCGAAGTCACGGTGCGGCTGCGCTCCAAGGCGCTGCCCGCGGCCCTCGCGGCGGGCGGCGTCCATGCCGACACGCCCCCTGCCCAGCGCAAATACCTCAGCCGCGAGGACTACGCCGCGGCCCACGGTGCCGACCCGCAGGACATCGCCAAGATCGCCGCCTTCGCTGCCGCGCATCACCTCGTCGTCGTCGAGTCCAGCGCGGCACGGCGCAGTGTCGTGCTCTCGGGCACCACGGCCACGCTGAGCGCGGCCTTCGGCGTCACGCTGCAGCAGTACGAGCACGAGGGCGGCACCTACCGCGGCCGCACCGGCGGCATCAGCGTGCCGGCCAACCTGGCCGAGGTCGTCGAAGGCGTGTTCGGCCTGGACAACCGCACGCAGGCGCAGGCCCATTTCCAGGTCCAGGCCGAAGAAGGCGCCGCCGCCCCGCGCGCCGCCGCCGCGGCACCGGCTTCGTTCACGCCGGTGCAACTGGCGCAGCTGTACAAGTTCCCTGCCGGCCTGGACGGCACCGGCCAGTGCATCGCCCTCATCGAGCTCGGCGGCGGCTTCAAGCCGGCCGACATCAAGACCTACTTCACCGGCCTGGGCCTGCCGGTGCCCACCGTGCTGGCGGTGAGCGTGGACGGCGGCACCAACCACCCCACGAATGCCAACAGCGCCGACGGCGAAGTGATGCTCGATATCGAGGTCGCCGCCGCCGTGGCGCCGAAAGCGAAGATCGCGGTCTACTTCGCGCCCAACACCAACCAGGGCTTCCTCGACGCCATCACCACGGCCGTCCACGACAGCGTCAACAAGCCCTCGGTCGTCTCCATCAGCTGGGGCTCGGCCGAGGCGAACTGGACCGCCCAGGCCATGACGCAGTTCGACCAGGCCTTCCAGGCCGCCGCCGCGATGGGCGTCACGGTGTGCTGCGCCGCCGGCGACAACGGCTCGTCCGACAGCGTCGGCGACGGCAGGCCGCATGTCGACTTTCCCGCCTCCAGCCCCTACGCGCTGGGCTGCGGCGGCACGCGCGTGGCCGCCAGCGGCAGCACCATCACGGCCGAGACGGTGTGGAACGACAACCCCACCAGCAGCGCCACCGGCGGCGGCGTCAGCGGCTTCTTCCCGCCGCCGGCCTACCAGGCCAACGCCCATGTGCCGACGATCGCCGGCACCACCACCAAGGGCCGTGGCGTGCCCGACGTGGCCGGCGACGCCGACCCCAACAGCGGCTACCGCGTGCGCGTGGACGGCAAGAACCTGGTCATCGGCGGCACCAGCGCGGTGGCGCCGCTGTGGGCCGGCCTGCTGGCGCTGATGAACCAGAAGCTCGGCCACCCGGTGGGCTACCTGAACCCGCTGATCTACGGGTCGCTGGCCGGCAAGGGCCTGTTCAACGACATCACCAGCGGCAACAACGGCAGCTATGCCGCCGGGCCGGGCTGGGACGCCTGCACCGGCTGGGGCTCGCCCGTGGGCGCCAAGCTGTTGCAGGCGCTGGGCGGCTAGAGGCTGGCCGGAGCGCGGGCCGCGCGCCGCGCTAGAACGCGGTGCGCAAGGTCAGCCGCAGCGTGCGCGGCTCGCCGGGGTGCACGACCTTGTCGTTGACGGGCGCCGCCTCGCCCTGGAGCTGCGTGGCGTAGTAATACTGGATGTCGTCGTAGCGGCGGTCGAAGAGGTTCAGCACGTCCAGCGACAGCGTCGTCTGCGGTGCCAGCGTGCGGCTGATGCGCAGGTTGGCCACCAGCGAAGGGCTCGAGCGCACGCTGCCGTCGGACGTGAGCGCGCCCGAGCCGATGTATCGCTCGGTCAGGCTCATCGTCCAGGGCCCCAGGTTCTTCAGCGTCACCGTGCCGGTGATGACGCGGTCCACCGCGTTGGGCACGAAGCTGCCCAGGGTGATGCCGTCGTCCTCGACGTCGCGGACGCGCGCGTGGGTCCAGGCCATGTCGAAGTCCAGCAGCAACCAGCGCTGCGGCACCCAGTGGTTGTTCCATTCCACGCCAAAGCGGCGGCTCGGGCCGTTGGGTGAGGTCGTGCCATCGTCGCCGGAATAGGTGAGCTCGCTGTCGAAGTCCAGCCGCCACAGCGCGAGCGAGCTCTGCAGGCCGGGCACGGCCTCGGTGCGCAGGCCGAGCTCGTAGCCCTGCGCCCTGACCAGGCCGGGCACGCGCTGCTGCGGGTCGCCGGTGCGCGGGTCGACGGCCGCCGTCATGCCGCGCGCGTCGTTGCTGTGAAAGCCGCTGCCGGCATCGACGAAGAACTCGGTGCGGCTCCAGGGGCCGAACACCAGCGCCAGCTTGGGGCTGAGCAGCGACTTGCCCGCGGTGCCCGAATTGAGCGGTTCCAGCAGGCTGGTCACGCGGGCATCGACACGGTCCACGCGCAGGCCGACCAGGCTGTGCAGCTTGGGCCCCCATTCCACGGCGGTCTGGGCATAGGCCCCGACCAGCGTCTCGCGCACGTCGTCGATGCGCGTCGGGTCGGTGGCGGCGCCGCCCTGGGCGTCGAACAGACCGACGTGGATGCGGTCCTGCCGCGCCTGCACGCCGACCTCGCTGCGCGCCGCGAACGCGCCCCAGGCATGGTTGAAGGTGCGCGACGCCGCCAGACCGAAGACGTTTCTTTCGTCCTGCTGCGAGAACTGGTCGCCGCTGGCGGGCCGGTCCATGAAGTAGGTGAAGTTCGAGAACAGCTTCAGCGTGTAATGCAGCGCATAGGCCGACAGCTGCGTGCTGCCGTGCTCGTCGCTGTCGTGCCAGCGCAGCGCCAGGCTGCTGCGCGAGGTCTGGCCGCCGTCGGTCGGGTCGACGGCGTCGAAGCGCCCGAACGGCCGGCCGAGGTAGCTGCCGGCGTCGATGAGGCGCTGCGGCACCTGGTCGGTGGCGTGCCAGTGCGCGTCGTAGCCCTGCAGCGTCGCCGACCAGCCGCGCGCCGCCGTGCCGCTGGCCAGGGTCAGCAGGCCGTTGGACCGGCGCAGGCCTTCCTTCAGCGTCCAGGGGCCGTCGTTGCCCATCACTTCCACCGCGCCCAGCAGCGAGAGGTCGGCGGCCGCCATGGTCGAGCCGGCGGCGACGGCCCGCCGGTAGCCGCGTTCGCCCAGCGTGAGCTGCG
>CAIWPS010000433.1 GCA_903914615.1 uncultured beta proteobacterium
AGGACTCGGCGTGGCGCCGTACTTCGAGGCGGCGGGATCTCTGGCTCGAGCACAGCTGTACCATGCCGTTTGACAGTCGACTAGCTCGTGAGGAGTCGTACTGCACGGTGATCAGGACTGAACATGCTGACTGGATAGTCTTCCCCCGAGCATCGCCGCGTTCGCGTCGAGCAGCCGCTTGCCACGGTCGATACCGCACGCAGGCCCGTCAACTTGATGACGATGGAATTCATGGCCACTGAATTCGGATCCGCCGTTCGACTCGATGCGCCGGGCTCCCAGTCAGCCCCTGTTGATGTCCCTCACTTGACCGTCGATCAATGGCTGACCCGACGCGCGATGGGCTTTGTGTCGTGGTAACGCCCCAGGTCGGTGCGCCAGCGAACTGGTTGCGGCCGTCGTAACGGGAAGTTGCTTCGGCAGGAGGGCGCTGCTCAGTCCGGGCGGCGGTCGATGCCCGCCAACAGCCCGAACACCCCAGGCGGCTGCGAGAAGGGCCGAGGCGCCGAAGACGCTGCAGGCGCTCTGACAAACAACATGGCGATCTGTCGAACCGCATCGGAGATGCGGCCGAATGAGTCCTTGAAAGTCATCGTGACGACCATGAGGGATCTCCCGCTTGCAACAGAACGAAACCGGTCGGGGCTGGTTCACTCAGTGTGCTCCCGCGGCGTGCAGTTGACCAGCCCCGCATCTGCGCCGAAATACAAATAAATCACATTCGAGGCACGGGTTCCGCGAGATCACCCTGGACATTGTGGGTCGTCAGATGATTTCGGACCGCATCTGAGAATTGCATTCGTCACCTCGGGAGTGGACGATTGCGCCGATCGCAGTTTCGTCGGCGCCATCAGCGGCCACTGGCTGGCTGCTCAAGGTTCATCTGCGGCTCGCGATCAGATTTCGGGATTTCGTGGCGCTCACCCAGAAAGAACACCGGCGACGAACATTGCGATCGGAACCGCCCCTGTTGCGTTCCGACGCCTTGACGGGTTTCATGTCTGCGTCACACGCAGTGGCTATGGTCACTCTGGATTTTGCCGTCCGCAAAACGCTCCACATAGCCAGGAGATCCGGTTTGAACCCTCTCGACGAAGATCTGGTCCGACGCATCCATAACGAGCTACGCGACGACCTTGACGAGGAGCTCGAACTCGAGCTCGAAGACCGCAATGCGGAGCGCATCGCCAATGGCAGCGAGCTGTCGTTGACCGAGCAGGACCAGACCGCCCGCCGGCTGTACTTCCGCGAGCTTTTCCGCCTGCAGGGCGAACTCGTGAAGCTGCAGGATTGGGTGGTTGCCACGGGTCACAAGCTGGTCATACTTTTCGAGGGCCGCGATGCTGCGGGCAAGGGCGGTGTCATCAAACGCATCACCCAGCGACTCAACCCGCGCGTGTGCCGCGTCGCGGCGCTGCCCGCACCGAACGACCGCGAACGCACGCAGTGGTACTTCCAGCGCTACGCCACTCACCTGCCTGCGGCGGGCGAGATCGTGCTCTTCGATCGCAGCTGGTACAACCGCGCCGGCGTCGAGCGGGTAATGGGCTTCTGTACTGACGACCAGTACGAGGAGTTCTTTCGATCCGCTCCAGAGTTCGAGCGCATGCTGGTGCGCTCGGGTATCCAGCTCGTCAAATACTGGTTCTCGATCTCCGACGAGGAACAGCGCATCCGCTTCTTGGGCCGAATCCACGACCCGCTGAAGCAATGGAAGTTGAGTCCCATGGACCTGGAATCGCGCCGCCGCTGGGAGGACTACACCAAGGCCAAGGAGATCATGCTCGAGCGCACCCACATTCCGGAGGCTCCCTGGTGGGTAGTCAAGGGCGACGACAAGAAGAAGGCCCGCCTGAACTGCATCCACCACCTGTTGGCCCTGATGCCCTATTCCGAGGTTGTGCATCCGACCATCGAGATGCCTGAACGTGAACACCACGAGGACTATCTGCGCAACCCGGTGCCGCAGCAGATCATCGTCCCCGAGGTTTACTGACGCGCGACGCTGAGGGTCACGAAACCGTCACATCGCGGCTCCAGCATCTGCCGGTTGGCTCTTCCACGCTGGAGAAAAGAATATGAACTCGGCAGCTTCTGCAGCCGCACCGTTGGCTGCAACTACTGCGCCTGCGCGACCGGTGCTCGATCACAAACCGGGGCCACGAACGGCCATCGTTTTCATCGGACTCCTAGCGGCGGGTCTTCTCTTCACGGCTTACAGCCTGGTCGCCGATGTGTCCGAAGCCGGCGGGAAGACGACGACCTTACTGCCCTATCTGCTGCTCTTCGTTGCCCTGCTCATCGCCCTGGGCTTCGAATTCGTGAACGGCTTCCATGACACGGCCAATGCCGTTGCCACCGTCATCTACACGCATTCCTTGCCGCCCAACGTGGCCGTGGTCTGGTCCGGGTTCTTCAACGTCGCTGGCGTGCTGGTCTCCAGCGGCGCGGTGGCCTTCGGCATCATCTCGCTACTGCCG
>CAIWPS010000434.1 GCA_903914615.1 uncultured beta proteobacterium
CACGATGCGCTCGCCGTGCACGCGGGTGAAGCCGCTGGCGGCCAGCCACTGTTCCTGCTGCTCGGCGGTGGTGTCGGCCGGCAGTTCGACAGGGAAGGTGAAGACCAGCCGCGGGTCGCCGGCCGCTGCCGCGCGCTGCAGCAGGTCGGCGTAGATCGTCTCCGGCGTGTCGTGGCGCACCGGCTGTGCCGTCTGGCGGTCGAAGAGCTGGGCGGCGCGCGCGAAGAGCAGCTTCAGGTGGTCGTTCAGCTCGGTCATCGTGCCGACCGTGCTGCGGCTGGTGCGCACCGGGTTGGTCTGGTCGATGGCGATCGCCGGCGGCACGCCGTCGACGTGGTCCACAGCCGGGCGGTCCATGCGGTCGAGGAACTGGCGCGCGTAGGCGCTGAAGGTCTCGACGTAGCGGCGCTGGCCCTCGGCGTAGAGGGTGTCGAAGACCAGGCTGGACTTGCCCGAGCCGCTGGGCCCGGTGACCACCGTCAGCTCGCCGGTGCGGATGTCGAGGTCGATGTTCTTGAGGTTGTGCTGGCGCGCACCGCGGATACGGATGAGACCGGACGACATGGAGACCTTCTGGGGGCTGAAGGCGGGGCATTCTAGGCAGCCGCGGGCCCGGCCGAGCTCGGCGCCCGCGATGACCCGGCATTTCCAGTCTCGGGATGGCCCGCGGGCGCGCGCAAGCCGACAATGCCGCGCTCGAACGGGAGTCACCATGCACGCTGCCCTGCACCGCCTCTGCCGCCTGTGCCGTCTCGCGCTGCTGCCGCTGGCCTGCCTGCCCAGCGCCGGCGCCTGGGCCTGGGGCGACGTCGGCCACGAGGTCGTCGCCCTCATCGCCTGGCCGCGCCTGACCCCGGCCGTGCGCGACAAGGTGACGCAGCTGCTGGCCACCGACACGCAGCCCTTCAAGATGGCCAACGGCCAGATGACGAATGCGTCGTTCGCCAACCAGGCCACCTGGCCCGACTACTACCGCAGCTCGCAGGGCCCCGGCGGGCAGCCCTACCAGCAGACGCACAACTGGCATTTCGTCGACATCGAGATCCCGGGCGGCAGCCTCGACCAGGCCTGCTTCAACTACCCCGCGCTGCCACCCGAGCTGCCCGCGTCGGAAGGGGCCGAGGAGGACTGCGTGGTCGACAAGATCAACCAGTTCCGCCAGGAGCTGGCGTCCGCCGCCACGCCAGCCGCCGAGCGGCTGCTGGCGCTGAAGTTCCTGCTGCACTTCGTCGGCGACGTGCACCAGCCGCTGCATGCCAGCGACGAGCACGATGCCGGCGGCAACACCAAGATGGTCTCGGCGCCGGGCATCGCCGCGGGCAACCTGCATCACTACTGGGACACCGAGTTCGTGCTCGCCATTCCCGCCCCGCAAGCGACCGCCGAAGCCATCGCTGCCAAGCTGGCGGCCGCGATCACGAAGACACAGGCCCACCAATGGTCCTCGCTGGACCCCAAGGTGTGGGCGCAGGAAGCCAACGCCGTGGCCCGGACCAAGGCCTACGGCGCCCTGCCGCCACCCAAGACCGTCGGCGGCAAGTCCACCTACAGCCTGAGCGCCAGCTACGTCGGCAACGCCACCGCGGCCGCGCGCGTGCAGCTGCAGAAGGCCGGCGTGCGCCTGGCCCTGCTGCTCAACGACGCGCTGAAGTAGGCCGCCTCAGGCGCCGGCGAGGAAGCGCTCGACGAGCGCGAACTGCGCCGGCGTGTTCAGCGCCGGCGCGTGGCCGCAGCCGGGGATGTCGACCACCACGGCGCGCGGGCCGCGCACGCGCATCGCGTCGGCGGTCTCGGGCAGCAGCAGGTCGCTGTGCTCGCCGCGCAGGCACAGCACCGGCAGGTCCAGTCGGTCCCAGGCCTCCCATTGCCGGTAGTCGCCGGGGTGGTGCTCGAACTGCTGCACCATCGCCGGGTCGTAGTGCGGCGTCACGCGGCCGTCGGGCAGGCGGCGCACGGAGGTTTCGGCCAGCAGCCGCCACTGGTCGTCGCTGAGCCAGCCATAGGGCGCGTACACGCTGCGGAAGTAGGCCTCGAGCTCGCTCACGGTGGCGAAGGCCGGCGGCTGGCCGGCATAGGCGCGGATGCGCGCCACCGCGGCGTCGGCGATCTCGGGCCCGATGTCGTTGAGCACCAGGCGCCGGATGCGCCCGCGCAGCAGGCCGTCGGCCGCGCGCAGGCCGATGGCGCCGCCCATCGAGGTCCCCAGCCAATGCAGCTGGCCGATGCCGAGCTGGTCCAGCAGCGCCACCGCCTGCCGCTCGTAGAAGGCCAGGCAGTATTCCTGCGCCGGCAGCGGGCTCCATGCGCTGAGGCCGCGGCCTGTCGTGTCGGGGCAGATGACGCGCCAGCGCTGCGCCAGGTGGGCAGCGATGGCGTCCATGTCGCGCCCGGTGCGCGCCAGGCCGTGCCAGGCGACCACGACCTCGCCGTGCCCGTGGCCCCATTCCATGAAATGCAGCTCGCGGCCGGCGCAGGACAGGTAGTGCGAGGTCGGTGTCATGGTCCCGGCGCCGGCACGCCCCTTCAGTTGGGCACCGCCAGCGAGGTGCCGGCGAAGCCGATCTGGTCGCCCGCCGCCGGCGTGGCGCTGATGGCCGGCACGTTGGCGCCGGTGATGGCCGGCGCCTGCCCGGGGCTGCCGCCGCGCGGCGTCGTGCGCACCACCTGGCTGGGCGGCAGCGCCGTGCCGTTCCTCAGCTTCGCGTACATCGCGTCCATGGCACGGACGAAGTAGGGGTGCAGCGGCACGAAGCGGTTGTCGAAGCCGCTGAACGAATTGAAGGTGTCGAAGTGCTGGGCGTTGGTGACCTCGATGTAGCGGACCTGGCTGGCGCCGCCTTCGACGACCTTGTTGTAGGCGGTGTAGGCGCGGGCGTTGTTGTTGATGGGCACGAGGGCGTCGCTGCGGCCGGCGACGATGATCGTCGGCTTGCCCTGCAGCTTGCCGCTCAGCGCCACCTCGGCGATGCCCTTCTGCACTGCGGCCGACTGCGTGGCCGTCGGCCGCGTCGCGCTCGCGGTGGCGGTCAGCGCCGCGCCGGTCTCGTCCACGCCCGTCACCAGCGCGCGCTGGCACAGCGCGTTGTCGAGGCCGAAGTCCTGCACGCCGGTCGAAGGCGAGGTGGCCAGCGCCCACGAACGCGCGCCGCCGACCGAGTTGTCGTAGACCACGCTGACGGGGGTGCCGTTGGCCGTGCCGTTGGCGATGGCGAAGCTCTGCGCCTTGCTGTTGACGGCCAGCGCCACGGGTGCGCCGGTGGCGTCGACCTGCGCGTAGCTGGTGTTGCAGACGCTGTCGTTGAGCGCCACGCGGCCGTACATCATCGTGTACATCGCCGACAGGATGGGCCCGTTGCCCAAAGCGTAGTGGGCGTTGTGCATCTGGTCGTTGAAGCTCGTCCAGCCATAGGCGCGCAGGCGGTTCAGCGCGTCGGCCGACTGCGACGCCAGGTCACTGCCGTTCAGCAGCCCCTTGGCCGCCAGCCCGGCGCAGCGCGCGGCGGCCTTGCCGGTCTGCGCGGTGAGCACGAGGTAGTTGAAGACCGAGATCTCCGTCATCGCCGCGCCCGCGGCCAGTGCGGCGCAGGGCTGGTAGAGGTTGCCGTAGGTGACGAAATCGGCCAGCGTCTTGCCGTAGCCGCTGACCGCGGTGCCGCCGAACTGGATGCCGTAGCCGGCGGTCGTCGGCATCTCGGCCACGGGCTCGCCGGCGACGACGCCGTCGATCAGGCCCTCGCTGTCCTGCTCGGCCGCGTGCAGCACCGCGGCGCCGCCGTTGGACGCCGACCCGGCGATGACCAGCGTGTTGCCGGCGTTGTAGGGCGTGGGGTTGTTCGCGCTGCCGTAGCGGTCGTTGATGACGAAGAGCGCATAGCGTGCCGCCGCCAGCGTGTCGTTGCCCCAGTCCTTCTCGGGATTGAGCTGCGAGTGCACCTGCTTCAGCGCGACGCGGTTCGGGAACGCGGCGTTGAAGACGGCGCGCGCCGCGTCGGTGATGGTGGCGGCGAAGTTGCTCAGCGGGCCGGCCGCGGCGCGGGTGGCACGGGTGCCGTCGATCCTGTTGACGGTGTCGTCGCTGGGGTCGTACAGGCCCACGCCCTTGCCGGCGTCGGTCAGCGCCACTGCGCAGCCGTGCTTCAGGCCCCAGTCGCCGGCGCTGGCGATGGCGCCATAGACGCCGCGCGAGCCCGACGAAGGCCCGAGCACGATGCAGGGCGCGCCGGGGTTGAAGCTGTCGGGCACCTGCACCGCCATCGTCACCTGCTTGCG
Organism: uncultured beta proteobacterium; assembly: GCA_903914615.1. GTDB lineage: Bacteria > Pseudomonadota > Gammaproteobacteria > Burkholderiales > Burkholderiaceae_C > Rubrivivax. Next base: position 4,270 of record CAIWPS010000434.1, read on the forward strand.
GCCGCTGCCGTCGTCGAGCACGGCCAGGTACTCGCGGCCCGGGATCAGGCCATCGCTGCTGGTGGCGTTGCCGTTGATGTCGACGTTGGGCCCGTAGAGCACGCCGAAGCCGCCGCCCAGCGAGGCATCGACGAGGGCGCGGTAGTTGGCGTAGATGCCGTTGCGGCGCAGCTCGGCCGCGGTGGGGTTGGCAGGGTCGGCGTAGGCCGGTGCGGCGGCGGCGCCGAGGCCGGTGCGGCCCAGCCCGGCGGTGAGCAGGTCCTGCGTCGCCGCCGTGCTGCCGCTGCCGGTGGCGGTGGCGCCGTAGACGGTGATGCCGACCTGGGTCACGCCGGCCGGCAGCGTGTTCGGCGGCGGCGCGCTGTCGTCGAAAACGCAGCCGGCCAGCAGCGATCCGGCCAGGCCCAGGGTGCCTGCCGTGCGCGCGGCGGCGGCGATGCGGTGCAGTCTCGGGTTCATCTTCTTTGTCTCCTGTCGATGGCGGTACGAGAAAAGGCGCGGTCAGCCGCCCGGGCGCCAGGCCCGCAGCCGGCCGACCACGCCGCTGGGAAAGTGATAGACCGAGAGAATGAAGAGCACACCCAGCCAGAGCAGCCAGCGCTCGGGCGCGACCAGCGCGCCGAGCACCGGCACGCCGTCG
>CAIWPS010000435.1 GCA_903914615.1 uncultured beta proteobacterium
GCGCGCACCCACCGCCGCCGCGCCGACGCTGGCCGACTACCTGCGCGGCCAGCCCGCCGGGCCGGGGCCGCGATGAGCTCGCCGCTGGCCATCGGCGCCGTCAGCGCGGTGCTGCGCAACCTGCTCGACAACGGCATGCTCGACATCGGCGGCGTGCTCGGGCCGGTCAACGTCAGCGTGCAGGCGCCCGACCGCATCAAGCTCGACGACAACGACGCCACGCCGCAGCTCAACCTCTTCCTCTACCAGGCCACGCCCAACGCCGCCTGGCGCAACCGCGAGCTGCCGTCGCGATCGGGCAGCGGCGACCGCCTCACCAATGCGCCGCTGGCGCTGGACCTGCATTACCTCGTCACCGCCTACGGTGTCGCCGACATGCAGGCCGAGATCCTGCTGGGCTACGCGATGTACGTGCTGCACGAGGTGCCGATGCTCGACCGCGCCGGCATCCGCCGCGCCCTCGACCCGAGCCCGCTCGACGTCTCGATGCTGCCGCCGGCGCTGCAGGCGCTGGCCGCCAGCGACCTCGCCGACCAGCTCGAAGCGCTGCGCATCACACCCACGGCGATGCCCATCGACGAGATGAGCAAGCTCTGGTCGGCGATCCAGACCCATTACCGACCCTCGGCGGCCTACCAGGTCAGCGTCGTGCTGATCGAGGCCGCCAAGCCGGCGCGCGCCGCGCTGCCGGTGCTCTCGCGCGGGCCCTACGACACGCTGACAGGGCAGGACCGCGGCGTGGTCGTGCAGGCCGACCTGCTGCCGCCCGGCCCGGCGATCGCCACGGCGACACCGCCGCATGCGCAGGATGCGGCGCGGCTGGGCGAGACCGTGGCCGTGGTCGGCTCGCGCCTGGACGGCAGCAGCATGCGCGCCAGGCTGCGCCACCGCCTGCTCGACGCACCGGTGGACCTGCCGGCCAGCGTCGCACCCGGCGGCACCAAGGCGAGCTTCACCCTGCCCGCCGACGCCGCGGCGCAGGTCGCGCTGCCGGCCGGGCTGTGGCAGCTGAGCTTCGTCGGCACGCCGGCCGGCGATCTGCTGGAACGCGAGAGCAACGCCGTGGCGCTGATGATCGCGCCCGACCCCGTCGTCGCCGCCGACGCCGTCCTCGGCCTGCCCGCCATCGCCCTCGTGCGCGGCGGCGCGCCGCTGCGAGTGAACGTGCAACTGGCCGCGCGCCCGCAGGTGCGGCCCGAGCAGACGGCGACGCTGGCCCTGGGCAGCCAGACCGCGGTGGCGGCGCGGCGCCTGCTCGCCACCGATCTGCTGAGCTTCGACTTCCCGGCCACGCTGGCCGCAGGCCCGCAAAGGCTGCGCCTGCGCGTCGACGGCGTCGACAGCCTGCTCGTCGACAAGGCCGCGCGGCCACCTCGCTTCGACCCCGGCCAGCAGGCCACGGTGCCGCCATGAACGCACCCCACGAAGCGGCCGTCGCCTCGGCTTGGAGCGAACGCAACCGGCGCTGGCTGACGGCACAGCTGAAGGCGCTGCATGCGCTGGTCACGGCGCGCCTCGACGCGAACGCAGCGCCCGCCATCGACGACATCGAGGCCAGCGCCGGCGACGACGGCTTCGTCCCTGCGCTGCAGCGCTGCGCGCAACGCTTCGCGCTGAGCTCTTTCGAGCGCGACCTGCTGCTGCTGTCCGCCGGGGTCGAGATCGACCGCGGGCTGCGCGAACTCCGCGACGGCCGCCTGGGCGGCGTGCTCACCTTCAGCGCCGCACTCGCGATGCTCGACGCACCGCACTGGAGTTCCCTCGGCCCGTCGGCGCCGCTGCGCCACTGGCTGCTGTTGCAACTCGCGCCCGGCTCGCTGCCGCCGCATGCGCCGCTGGCCATCGACGAGCGCGTGCTGCACTTCCTCACCGGCGTGCCGGCGCTCGACGCACGGCTGCAGGGGCTGCTGCAGTTCGCCGATCGCGCGCCGGCAGCCGAGGCATCAGCCACCGCCCGCATGGCGGCGCTGCTGGCGCGCCAGGGACCGTCGTCGCCGCTGCTGCTGGCCAGCGGCGACGCACCGGCGATCGTGCGCCACGACAGCGCGGTGGCCGCCGTGCTGGCCTGCGGCGCGGTGCCCCTGCTCGTCGCCATCGACGACCTGCCGATGGCGGCCGCCGATCGCGACGCCACGGCGCGGCTGATCGACCGCGAGGCGGCGCTCGCCGACGGCGCCGTCGTGCTCTGGAGCCGCGGCGGCGACAGCGGTCCGATCAGCGCTGCGGCGGCCTTCGTCGACCTGCTGCGCGGCCCGGTCGTCGTCACCGGCGGCATCGAGCGCGCGCGCCTTCGCGAAGGCCACCGCCGTGTCGACGTGGTCAGCGTGGCGCGCCCGCGCGACCTGCGTGCCGACAGCATCGGCGCGCCCAGGGTGCCGCAGCCGGCGCTGCGGGCGGCGCTGCAGCAGTTCCACGTCGCCCCGGATGTCGTCGATGAATGCCTGCAGGCGCTGCCCGCCGACGCGACCGACCCCGGCGCCGCGCTGTGGTCGGCGCTGCGCGAGGCCTCTCGCGGCGGCTTGGACACGCTGGCGCACCGCATGGCCGGCGACACCACCTTCGCCGACCTCGTGCTGCCGCCGGCGCAGCTGGCGCAGCTGCACGAGATCGCGGCGCAGCTGCGCCACCGCCACACCGTCTACGAAGACTGGGGCTTCGCGTCCCAAGGCACGCGCGGGCTGGGCATCGCTGCGCTGTTCGCCGGCGAGTCGGGCACCGGCAAGACCATGGCCGCCGAGGCCATCGCCAACGCCTGCGCGCTGGACCTCTACCGCATCGACCTCGCGGCCACCGTCAGCAAGTACATCGGCGAGACCGAGAAGAACCTGCAGCGCGTCTTCGACGCCGCCGAGGCCAGCGGCGCGGTGCTGCTGTTCGACGAGGCCGACGCGCTCTTCGGCAAGCGCAGCGAGGTCAAGGACAGCCACGACCGCTACGCCAACATCGAGATCGCCTACCTGCTGCAGCGCATCGAAAGCTATCGCGGCCTGGCGGTGCTGACGACGAACATGAAGAGCGCCCTGGACCGTGCCTTCCTGCGCCGCATCCGTTTCGTTGTGCAGTTCCCCTTCCCCGACGAGGCGGCGCGTGCCGAGCTGTGGCGGCGCCAGTTCCCGCCGGCCGCGCCGGTGCAGGGCATCGACCCGCTGGCGCTGGCCGCGATGCCGCTGGCCGGCGGGCATGTGCGCAGCATCGCGCTCAACGCCGCCTTCGCCGCCGCCGCCGCAGGCGGGCCGATCACGCAGCAGGGGCTGATCGCCGCCGCGCGCGCCGAATTCGCCAAGCTCGAAAGGGCGACGGCGTCGATCCCGGGGGCGGCGAGATGAAGCCGGCCGCGGTGCACCTGCGCATCGGGCGCCTCACCGTGCACGGCGTGGCCACCGCGGGCCTGGACCCCGCCGTGGTGGCCGACGCAGTGCAGGCGCAACTGGCTCGGCGCTGGGGTGCGGCTGCGCCCGCGGCCGCCGCGCCGGCCGCACCTGGGTGGGCCCCCGCCCTGGCCGACGCGGTGGCACAGCGCTGGTCGCCCGCGAAAGGCCCTGGCCATGGCTAGCGGGCAGGCGGCGACGGCGACCCAGGCCGCAGGCGGGCGGCCGGCGGGCGCACGCCTGCAGCGGGCCTGCGCCAGCTGCGCCAAGGCGCCGGTGGCCTGCCCCGAGTGCGCGCGCAAGAAGCTGCTGCAGCGGCACGGCAGCGGGGCCGGCGGGCCTGCGACCTTCACCGGCAGCCCGGCACTGACGCAGGGCGGCGCACCGTTGCCGCCCGCGCTGCGCAGCCGCCTCGGACCGCTCTACGGCAGCGACTTCGCGCAGGTGCGGCTGCACGACGACGCCGACAGCCACGCCGCGTCACGCGCCGCCGAGGCGCACGCCTTCACCGTCGGCCAGCATGTGCACTTCGGCGCCGGCCAGTTCCGGCCCCACGACGCCGGCGGCCTGAGGCTGCTCGCCCACGAACTCGGCCACACGCTGCAGCAGCAGGGTGCGGGCGTCGGCGGTGGCGAGCTCGCCGTCGACGCCCCCGGCTCGCCGCTGGAGCGCGAGGCCGACGCCGCCGCCGACGCCGCGCTGCACGGTCGTGCCGCGCGCGTGCGCCGCGGCAGCGCAGCCGGCCTGCAGGCCAAGCTGCTGCAGCGCGAGGCCGGCGGCATCGGCACCGCCGCCGGCGGCAGCGACACGGCGACGCTGGACCGGACCGTCGACGAGAACACGACCGTCCACATCAAGCGCACCGTCACCGAACGGCCCTGCACCAGCGAGTCGGTGACCAGGGAAACCGCCAGCAACAAGATCTTCGAGTGGGACCGCCAGGCCGAGGTACTGTAGCTGCACTACACGATCTGCCGCGGCAAGGTGCAGCTCGGCACCAAGGGCGAGGTGGACTACGGCAAGGTCGTCGATTCGGCGAAGAACCTGCTCGACACGCTCAAGAACAACCCCGCGCTGGGCCAGGACCCGAGCCAGTTGCTCGAAGACCGGCTCAAGGCCGCCACCGTCACCGCCAGCGGCGAGATCTCGCTGACGGTGGACGGCATCCTGCAGGCCAGCGTGCAGGGCAGCTCGACGGTGGGCACGGCGGCGCAGAAATACGAGGTGCGCGGCGTGCTGAAAGTGACGCCCGACGGCGTCAGCTTCACCGTCACCGGCGGCATCGACTTCAACAAGACGCCGCTGCAGAGCAGCACCACCTACACGCTGGAGGGCAAGGTCGCGACGCAGTACTTCGTCGTCACGCTGTCGTACAGCCAGATCGACACCTCCAAGGTCGGCGGGCCGTCGACGAGCCAGGGCAAGAGCGGCTTCGACCTCAAGGTGCCGGTGCCCGACACGCCGCTGACCAGCGGCACCTCGGCCGGCGTCTGCGTCAACGTCGTCGACGGCAAGCCGCAAGTCACGGCCTGCATCGGCGGCCGCATCGGCAAGCCCGACAAGGCGCCGGCGGTGAGCTGCTTCGAGTGCAACTGCCCGCCCCCGCTGCCCGAGTACAGCTGCGTGCGCGATGTCGCCGCGCACACGCGGCCCTTTGTCAAGACGCCCGAGCAGAACACCCAGGTCAAGCTCTACTACGACTACAACAGCACCAGGCCGCAGGCGCCCAAGGACTTCGATGCCAGCGTCGGCTCGGTGGCCACGCTGCTCGGCCAGGGCTACGAAGTGCAGCACATCTGGGGCTATGCCTCGCCCGAGGGTTCGCTGGACGCGCCGCAGCCGCCCGTGCCCGGCTTCAAGGGCAACCAGGCGCTGAGCCTGAGCCGGGCCGAGAACGCGCGCGGCCGCATCGCCGCCAAGGCCCCCGATGCGAAGCTGCCAGGCGCCGAAGGCAAGGGGGAGCAGCTCGGCGACCTCGACGGCAGCGGCGACACGGCCGACCGGGACATCACGCCGCAGCTGGTCGCGCTGCTCGAACCCAAGGGCGACGAGGAACGCCTCGACGCGCTCGGCGTCGATGCGGCGGTGCGCCGCGACCCCAGGCAACGCGAGAAGGTGCTGGCCGACATCAGGGCCTTCGTCGAGGGCCGCGACGCCAGGGGCCTGGCGCTGGCCCAGCGGCCGCGCTGGGAGAAGGTGTTCCCGCTGCTGCGCCGCGTCGAGGTGGCGCTGAAGAAGGCAGCCGAGATCGGCCAGGAGCCGGTCGCGGCCGACAAGCAGCCCGGCTGCGACGACGCCGACATCGCGTATGCGAAGCAGAACATGCCACCGCTGCCGCCGCAGCGCAAGCTGCCGCCCAAGGCCTGCGTGGACCTCTGACCCATGCGCCGCGACGCCACCGTCCCCAAGCAGCCGGCGCCGGCGACGCCGTCGCACCGGCCGCGCCAGGGCGCGCCGCTGCCCCAGGCCCTGCGCGCGCCCTTCGAGCAGCGGCTGGGTGCTGAATTTTCCGCCGTGCGCGTGCACACCGACGCCGCTGCCGGCGAGTCGGCGCTGGCGCTGGGCGCGCGCGCCTATGCCGCCGGGCGTGACATCGTGTTCGCGCCGGGCCATTACGCGCCCGAGACTTCCACCGGCCGCGAGCTGCTGGCGCACGAGCTGCACCATGTCGCCGAGGACGGCGTGCGCGAGATCGGCGAGCACGAGACTGTGCAGATCGATGCGCCCGGCAGCGCCGCCGAGCAGCGCGCCGATGCGGCAGCGAAGCAGGCCGCGGTGAAGGGCACCAGCGCCGCGCCGGCGCCCCTTGCGCTCGCCGCGCACGCGCCGCGCCAAGGGCCGCCGATGCTGCACCGCTCGCTGCTCGGCGCCGGCCTCGGCGGTGCCCTGGGCGGCCTCGTCGGCGGCATTGGCCTGGGCCTGCTCGGCGGGCTGCTGGGGCCGGCCGGCGCGGTCATCGGCGCCGTCGTCGGCGGCCTCGGCGGCCTCGTCGCCGGCGCCGTGGTCGGCGACCGCCTGTCGCGCCGAACGCGCGGCCTCAGCGGTCCCGAGAAGACCTATCTGTACGACATCTACCACGACGCCGTCAACTACGACGCGGTGACGATCACGCGCGGCAGCGCGCTCGCCGCCGGTGCCGCGCGGACCACCGGCAACACCATCAACCTGCAGGACGAGCATTTCAAGGGCGACACGATGGAGCTGTCGGACCAGGGCCTGCTGACGCTGGCGCACGAGATGGGCCATGTCTGGCAGTACCAGAACGGCGGCCTGGCCTACATACCGTCCAGCCTGATCCCGCAGCTCGTGGCCTGGGCGCGCGGCCGGTCGCGCAACGTCGCCTACGACTGGCGCAACGCCGTGCGCAACCACGTCGACTGGGCCGACTGGAACGCCGAGCAGCAGGCCAAGTGCATCCAGGACTACAACGAGGCACTGCGCCGCATCAACGCCGGCCAGGGCACCCTGGCCGACTACGACACAGTGACGCTGGCGCAGCCCTACATCGAGCTCGTGCGCCAGCGCGTCGGCGCGCCGGGATCGCCGCGGCGCACGCCGGCGCCTACCGCCGCGGGGGCCACGCCATGACCGGCTACACGCGTTCGCCGCGCTTGCTGAAGGCAGGTCTCGTCGTGCTGGCCCCCGGCGGCGGGCCGCTGCAGCGCGTGATCTCGCTGCAGTACAACCCCGACGCCTTGACGCGCAGCTATCAGGTGCAGGGCGTGGGCGGCGACGGCGGCGGCGAGCGCGCACAGCCCTTCCGGCTCAAGGGCCCGGCGGTGGAGACGATCAAGCTCGACGCCGAGATCGACGCCGCCGACCCGCTCGAGCACCCCGACCGCAACCCGGCGGCGGTGTCCTCGGGCATCGCGCCGCAGCTGGCGCTGCTGGAATCGCTGGTCAACCCCAGCGTGGCCGAGCTGCTGGCGCACGACGCGCTGGCGTCGTCGGGCGTGCTGGAGATCGTGCCGCCCGAGGCGCCGCTGGTGATCTTCGTCTGGGGCGCCAAGCGCGTGGTGCCGGTGCGCGTCACCGACTGCTCGATCACCGAAGAGGCCTTCGACCCGGCGCTGAACCCGATCCGCGCCAAGGTCTCGCTGGGGCTGCACGTGCTCAGCACCGACGACCTGGGCTTCACCCACAAGGGCGGCCAGATCTTCATCAACCACCTGCGCACGCGCGAGGCGCTGGCGGCGCAGGGCGGCGGCGCGACGCTTTCCGCGCTGGGCCTTTCCAGCCTGCCCTGAGACGAGCCCACCATGAGCAGCAGCGACCCCGTGCAGATGCTGATCGACGCCGGCGCCATCCCGGCGTCGCCCTTCGGCGATGCCAGCCGCTACAAGGGTGCCGCGCTGGGTACCTTGGCGCGCGCCGACGGCTCGCTCACGGCGTACATGCGCCGCCGCTTCGTGCCCGCGCTGCGCGACATCGCCAGCGCCGCCGGCCACGTCGTGCAGGGCGGCGAGCGGCCCGACCTGCTGGCCTGGCAGCCGTACGGCGACCCGCTGCTGTACTGGCGCATCGCCGATGGCAATGCCGTCATCGACCCGAACGAGCTCACCGACACCGTCGGTGCCGTGGTGAGCATCCCCGTGCCGCCGGCGCTGGGCTGAGCGCGCGCGAAGACCATGAACACCGGCATCCAGCTCGCCCTCTTCATCGGCCTGCTGCCGGTGCCCGCGCCCGCGGCGGCGGTGCGCGCGCTGACCAAGGTCAAGGTCGACGAAGGCTCGGGCGACACGCAGAGCGGCTTCGAGCTGACCTTCGAGCTGCCGGCGCGTTCGCCCCTGCGCGCGCTGTTCCTGCTGACCGGCGGCGGCAGCGTGCCGCTGATGCGCGTGGCGCTGCAGGTGACGATGAACGGCCGCACCCAGCCGCTGATCGACGGCATGGCGACGAACATCCAGACCGAGCCCGGCGCCGGCGGCGTGAGCCGGCTCGTCGTCAAGGGCAAGGACCTGTCGGCGCTGATGGCGGTGCTGGAACTGCCCGGCCTGCCCTTCCCGGCGCTGCCGCCTTCGGTGCGCGTGCTGACCATCCTGGCCAAGTACGCGGCCTTCGGCGTCGTGCCGATGGTCATCCCCAGCATCGCCGACTTTCCGCCGCTGCCGGTGCAGCGGGTGCCGGTGCAGCGCGGCAACGACCTCGAATATGTAAGGAAGCTGGCCGCCGACGTCGGCTATGTCTTCTACGTCGAGCCCGGCCCGGCGCCCGGCACCTCGCAGGCCTACTGGGGCCCCGAGATCCGCGTCGGCCAGCCGCAGCCGGCGCTGAGCACGAACATGGACGCGGCGAGCAACGTCGAGCAGATCAGTTTCAGCTTCGACCGCGAGCGCAAGAAGATGCCAGTGGTGTTCTTCCAGGACAGCACCACCAAGGCACCGATAGGCATCCCGATCCCCGACATCTCGCCGCTGAACCCGCCGCTGGGCCTGGTGCCACCACTGCCGCCCAGGGTGGAGTACCTGTCCGACACGGCGCAGCTCTCGCCGCCCGAGGCGCTGATGAAGGGCCTGGCCTACGCGGCGAAGAACAGCGACTCGGTGTTCGGCCGCGGGCGCCTGGACGTCGCACGCTACGGCCGCCTGCTGCGCTCGCGCCGCCTCGTCGGCGTGCGCGGCGCCGGGCTGGCCTACGACGGCCTGTACTACGTCAGCAGCGTGACGCACGAGATCGAGCTCGGCTCGTACAAGCAGAGCTTCGAGCTGGCGCGCAACGGGCTCGTTTCCACCTTGCCGCAGGTGCCGACATGAGCGCCGCCGGGCCGCTCCCAAGGCGCTCGCTCCCCCTCGGGGGGACGGCGCGCAGCGCCAAGGGGGCCCAATGAGCGCGGGTCCGTTCTACGGCAAGTACCGCGGCGTCGTGCTCAACAACATCGACCCGCTGCAGATCGGCCGCATCCAGGCCTCGGTGTCCGACGTCGCCGTGCTGCCGTCTTCCTGGGCCATGCCCTGCCTGCCCTGGGCGGGCATCAACACGGGCCTGTTCACGGTGCCGCCCATCGGCGCCGGGGTCTGGATCGAGTTCGAGCGCGGCGACCCCGACTACCCCATCTGGGTCGGCGGCTACTGGGGCAGCGCGGCCGAGGTGCCGGCGCTGGCGCGCGCCGTGCCCCCCGGCGTGGCCGGGCTGACGATCCAGACGACGCTGAAGAACGGCATCACCATCAGCGACACGCCGGGGCCCAGCGGCGGCATCCTGATCCAGACCACCACCGGCGCGATGGTCTCGGTCAGCGATGTCGGCATCGTCATCAGCAACGGCAAGGGCGCGGTCATCAACATGACCGGGCCCAGCGTCGACGTCAACCTCGGCGCGCTGACGGTGATCTGAAAGCCGCACGGCCATGCCCGCCCCCGTCCTCCACCTCGGCGCCACCGTGATGTGCGCGCATGCCGGCACGGCGATGCCGGCCGCGCCCTTCGCGCGCGTCCTGCTCTCGGGGCAGCCGGCGGTGACGCTCGCCTCGCCCTACCTCGTCGCCGGCTGCGCCCTCACCGGCAGCGGCGCGCCGCCGTGCGTGACCGGGCAGTGGATCGTCGGCGCCACGCGCGTGCTGGCCGGCGGCGCGCCGCTGCTGACGCTGGCCGGGCAGTCGATCTGCGCGCCCTCGGGCACGCCGCTGCTGCCGCTGGTGGCGCAGACGCGTGTGCTCGCCACGTGAAGGAGGCCGTGCCCATGCCCACCCCGCTGGACCACCCCTACCACGTCGACGGCCGCGGCCGCACCGCCGGCACGCCCGACGCCGACCATGTGCGCGACCTCATCGAGCAGGTTCTGCTGACCTCGCCCGGCGAACGCGTGATGCGGCCCGACTTCGGCAGCGGCGTGCTCGCGCTGGTGTTCGAGCCCAACAGCGTGCAGATCGCGGCGACGACGCAGATGCTGGCGCAGGCGGCGCTGCAGCAATACCTGTCGGCGCTGATCGCGGTGCAGTCGGTCGAGGTCGAGGCGCAGGACGCGTCGCTGGTGATCGACGTCCGGTACACCCTGCTCGCCGACGGCAGCTCGCAGGCCGCCACCGTCGTCGCCCCGGGGAGCGCGTCGTGAACGACCCGCGCCAGCATTGCTGCGACCTGCGCCGGCTGCGCGTGCTGGCGGCCTCGGGCAGCGCGAACGCGATCGCCTTCCTGGAAGTGCGCGACCGTGCCGAGCCGCTGCTGGCGCTGCGCCAGCGCACCCTCTTCGTGACCCTGCTGCGGCGCGACGCCAGCGTCGTCGACGGCGGCGGCCTGCTCACGCTGGGCGCGGCCAACGTGGCGATCACCGGCGGCGTGCGCATCCCGAACGTGGCCGTCGAATGGGTGGCGCTGGCCGACGCGCTGCCGGCCGGCGAGCCGCCTTCGCTGGTGGCCGATGTCGAGGACCCGGGCCTGACGCTGGTCGTCCGCACCGCCAGCACGGGCGACTTCTCGCGCTACACGCTGGCCCTGGTCTCGGCCCCCGATGCGACGACGCCGCCGCCGGGCTTCGACCCCAGGCTGGCGAGCATCGAGTTCAGCTTCAAGGTCGAATGCCCGACGCCCTTCGACTGCGCCGCCGTGCCGGTCTGCCCGCCGTCGGGCGACACCGCACCGGAGCTCGACTACCTGGCGCGCGACTACGAAGGCCTGCGCCGGCTGATGCTCGACCGCCTGGCCCTGACGGTGCCGGGCTGGACCGAGCGTTCTGCCGCCGACGTCGGCGTCATGCTCGTCGAGCTGCTGGCCTACGCCGCCGACAACCTGGCCTACCGCCAGGACGCCATCGCCACCGAGGCCTACCTGGGCACGGCGCGGCGGCGGGTCTCGGTGCGCCGGCATGCGCGGCTGGTCGACTACCACCTGCACGAGGGCTGCAACGCGCGCGCCTGGGTGCAGCTGCAGGTGCAGGGCGCGGGCGTGCCGCTGCCGCGGCGCTCGCAGCTGCTGGCGCGCACCCCCGGCCTGCCCACGCTCGTCGCGCCCGGCAGCCAGGCGCTGCGCGACGCGCTGGCCGCGGGCGCGCTGGTCTTCGAGACCGCGCGCGACGAGGTGCTGGACGAAGACCTGAACGCGCTCGACTTCCACACCTGGGGCGACGAGGCCTGCTGCCTGCCCGCCGGCACGGTGCGCGCCACCCTGCGCGGCCACCACCCGGCCTTGCAGGCCGGCGCCTTCATCGCCTTCGTCGAGCAGCGCAGCCCCACCACCGGCACCGCGGCCGACGCCGACCGCACCCACCGCCATGTCGTGCGGCTGGTGCAGGCGACACCCACCGTCGACCCTTCGGGCCGGCTCTTCGACGACCCGCCGGTCGACGCGCCGCTGGACGTGACCGAGATCGAATGGGACGCCCAGGACGCCCTGCCCTTCGCGCTGTGCCTGAGCGCCAGCGCCTTCCCCGGCCTGACGGTGACCCGTGCGCTGGGCAATATCGTGCTCGTCGACCAGGGCATGACGGTTGGGGGCGAGAGCCTGGGCAGCGTGCCGGCGCCCAGCGTGTTCCGGGTGCCGACGGCCGCGGCCACGGGCTGCACGCCGCCGGCGCCGCTGCCGGTGCCGGCGCGCTACATGCCCGCGCTGGCGCAGTCGCCGCTGACGCAGTCCTTCGGCCTCGCGGCGCGGCTGGCGCTGCCGCTGGACGAAGACCGCGCCAGCTGGCACAGCGCCAGCCGCTTCGCCGGGCTTGCCGCCACCGACGCCCAGCCCGACATCGCGCTCAGTTCCGCGCTGGGCAGCGACCTGCGCGGCTGGACGGCGCAGCGCGACCTGCTCGCCAGCGGCCCCGAGAGCACCGACTTCGTGGTCGAGATCGACGACCAGCGCCGCACCGCGCTGCGCTTCGGCGACGACACCAACGGCCTGCGCCCCGACGAAGGCACGGCCTTCACGGCCAGCTACCGCGTCGGCAACGGCAGCGCCGGCAATGCAGGCGCCGAGTCCATCGCCCATCTCGTCACAGGCGTCGTCGGCTCGTTCGTTTCGATCAGCAACCCCGTCCCTGCCTTCGGCGGCAGCGAAGCCGAGGACATCGAAGCCGCACGCCGCGACGCGCCGCAGGCCTTCCGCACCCAGCTGCGCGCCGTCACGGCCGCCGACTATGCCGGCTTTGCCGAGCAGCAGCGCGACGTGCAGCGCGCAGCGGCGCGCTTTCGCTGGACCGGCAGCTGGCACACCGTCTTCGTCACCGCCGACCGCGTCGGCGCCGCCGCCGTCGATGCGCCGTTCAAGGCGCGGCTGCGCCGGCAGCTCGAGCGCTTCCGCATGGCTGGCTACGACCTCGAGATCGACGCGCCGCAATTCGTCGCGCTCGACATCGAACTCCACGTCTGCGTCGCCGCCGGCTACTTCCGCGCCCAGGTGCTGCAGGCGGTGAGCGAGCGGCTGTCGGCGGGCGTTCGGGCCAACGGCCAGCCCGGCTTCTTCCACCCCGACCGGTTCACCTTCGGCCAGCCGGTGTGGCTGTCCCCGCTCGTCGCCGCGGTGCAGGCCGTCGATGGCGTCGACGCCGTCACCGCCACGCGCTTCCAGCGCCTGCTGCTGCCCGGCGCGACCTCGCTCGCCGACGGCGTCATTCCGATCGGCCGCTTCGAGGTCGCCGAGCTCGCCAACGACCCCAACTTCCGCGAGCGCGGGCGGCTCGTCATCGACATCGGGGGTGGTTCATGAACCCGGCCTGCGGCTGCTGCACCGGGGTGCAGGACGAGACACCCCAGGTCGTCGCCAACCGGCCCGGGCTGTCGGCCATCGCCTACCGCATCGGCACCCAGCCCGACTTCAAGGCCAGCATGCTGGCGGGCCTGTCGAGCAGCGGGTTCCCGGCGCTGAACCGGCTGCTCACGCGCGAGGGCGACGACTTCACCATCGGCCTCATCGACGCCTTCGCCTGCGCCGCCGACGTGCTGACCTTCTACCAGGAGCGCATCGCCAACGAGAACTACCTGCGCACCGCCACCGAAGGCGTCTCGCTGCAGGAACTGGGGCGGCTGATCGGCTACCGGCCGCGGCCCGGCCTGGCGGCCGAGACCTGGCTGGCGTTCACGCTGGAAACGCCGCCGCTGCCGCCGGCCAACCTGGCGCCCGAACCCGGCGCCTTCGTCACCGGCGTGCCCGCGGCAAGCCCGCTCGCCGCCGGCCTGAAGGTCACCAGCGTGCCCGGCCCGGGCGAGCTGCCGCAGACTTTCGAGACCGTCGAGGCGCTGGCCGATGCGCGCCCGCCCTGGAACGCCGCGCGCGCCTGGACGACCGAGACCGTGGTGCCGCAGGCCGGCGCCACCTTCACCTGGCTGGCAGGGGTGCGCAACAGCCTGAAGGTCGGCGACGCGCTGCTCTTCGTCGACCCGGCCTTCATCGCCAGCCCCTCGGCGCACAACGAGCACTGGGACTTCCGCATCGTCAGCGCCGTGCTCGTCGACGCCGCCAACGACCGCACCCGCGTCGAATGGCTGCGCGGCCTGGGCTCGGTGACGCCGCCGATGGCGCCGGCGGCGATGCCGCTGGTCTTCGCGCTGCGCAGGCGCGCGGGCGTGTTCGGCAACAACGCGCCGCTGTGGGCCAGCATGCCGACGATCTTCAAGGACGTCTACCCGGGCGGCGGCAAGGACGGCGCCGGCAACTACCCAGGGGAATGGCCGGGCTACACCGCCAGCGGCGTCGCACCCGCGGCGACGACGGGCCATGTCGACCTCGACGCCATCGTCGGCGACGCCGGCGCGGGCAGCCTGCTGGTGCTCGCCAAGGGCGACTTCAACCGCGCGCAGCAGGGCGACGCCGGCACCTACGTCGAGGCCTATGTCGTGCGCGGCACGTCCGAGGTCTCGCGCGCGGCCTTCGCGCTCTCGGCCAAGGTGACGCGGCTGGAGATCGAAGGCCAGAACTACGCCACCGAGTTCTACGGCGCGCCGCGCGAGACCAGCGTCTACGCCGCGTCCGAGGCGCTGGCCTTCACCGCCCACCCGGTGACGACGCCGGTGGCGCAGGACCAGCTGCCGCTGGAACTGCCCGCCGACGGCCTGCTGCCGGGGCGGCGGCTGATCATTCGCGGCACGGCCGGCGACGGCACGGCGGTGGTCCACCCCGCGACGATCAAGGCGGTGGTGGCCGGCGGTGCGCGCTGCACGCTCACCATCACGCCGCCGCTGCCCGCGCCGCTGCAGCGCGCCAGTGTCGTCGTGCACCTGAACGTGGTGCTGGCGACGCACGGCGAGACGGTGGCCCAGGTGCTGGGCTCGGGCGTCGCGGCGCAGCCCTTCCAGCGCTTCGCGCTGCAGCAGCTGCCGCTGACCTACCGCGCGGCCGCCACCGACAGCGGCGCGCGCGCCGAGCTGACCTTGCGCGTCGGCGACGTGCAGTGGACCGAGCGGCCGACGCTGTTCGGCGCCGCCCCCGGCGAACGCGCCTACACGCTGCAGACCGACGCCGCCGGCGGCCTGTCGGTGCAGTTCGGCGACGGCCTGCGGGGCGCGCGGCTGCCGGCCGGCCAGAACAACATCCGCGCCAGCTACCGCAAGGGCCTGGGCGCGGCCGGCAACGTGCGCGGCGACACGCTGACGCAGCTGGCCTCGCGCCCGCTGGGCCTGAAGGGCGTGAGCAACCCGCTGCCAGCCAGCGGCGGCACCGACCCCGAAGGCGCCGACGACGCGCGCGCCAGCATGCCGCTGGGCACGCGCACGCTGGGCCGCGTGGTCTCGCTGCCCGACTACGAGGACTGCGCCCGCGCCTGGCCGGGCATCGCCAAGGCCCAGGCCGCTGTGCTGGCGCTGGCCGGCGGGCGCAGCATCGTCGTCGCGGTCGCCGCGCCCGCCGGGCAGACCCTCGACGACAGCAGCCCCGTGTGGACGAGCCTGCTCGCCGCGCTGAAGGCCAGCGGCGACCCGCTGGTGGCGGTGCAACTGGTGCCGGCGCAGCTGTCCACCTTCAGCGTCGGCCTGAAGGTGCGCTGCGACCCGGCCTATGACGCCCAGGCCGTGCTCGCCGCCGTCGAGGCCGCGTTGCGCAGCGCCTTCGGCTTCGCCGCGCGCGACCTCGGCCAGCCGGTGCAGCCCTCCGAGGTGATCGCCATCGCGCAGGCCGTCGAGGGCGTGGTCGCGGTCGACCTGGATGCGCTCTACGGCGGCACGCTGCCCGCGGCGCAGACCACGCCCGGCCTGCAGCCGCGGCTGCTCGCCAGCCGCCTGCGCAGCAGCGCCGGCGTGGCGCTGGCGGCCGAGCTGCTGATGCTGGACCCGGCGCCGCTGGCGCGGCTGGAGACGATGTGATGGCCACCCTCATCGCCGACCGCCTGTGGCAGCTGCTGCCGGCGCTGTACCGGCTGCGCGACGCCGACGAAGGCGCCGGCGCGCTGCGCGACCTGGTGAACCTGTTCGCGCACGAGTTCGCGGCGCTCGAGGAAGACAGCGCGCAGCTCTACGACGACCTCTTCATCGAGACCTGCGCCGATTGGGTTGCGCCCTACATCGGCGACCTCGTCGGCTACCGGCCGCTGCACGGCGGCACGGCGCAGCTGGCGTCGCCACGCGCCGACGTCGCCAACACCATCGCCTTCCGCCGCCGCAAGGGCACGGCAACGATGCTCGAGGAACTGGCGCGCAGCGTCACCGGCTGGCCGGCCCATGCGGTGGAGTTCTTCGGGCTGCTGACGACGACGCAGTACATGAACCACCTGCGTCCGCAGGCCCTGGCCACCGCGAACGTGCGCGACACCGGCGCGATGCTGCGCGTGGGCAGCGCCTTCGAGACCACCGCGCACACGGCCGAGATGCGGCGGCCGGCGCCGGCCGGGGCTGCGGCTTCCGGCAGGTACAACATCCCGAACATCGGGCTCTTCGTCTGGCGCATCGAGCCGCTGCCGCTGACGCGCGTGGCGCTGTTCGCCGACCCCGGCGACGCCAGCGGCCGCCGCTTCCGCCTCGACCCGCTGGGCGCCGATCTGGCCCTCTTCCGCCAGCCGCAGACCGAGGCCTCGATCGACCAGCTCGCCGCGCCCGTCAACATGCCCGAGCCGCTCGGCGTGCGGCTGCTGGCGCTGCAGCTGCGCGCGGCGCAGAACACGCGCAGCGTGGTCGGCACGACCGACGACTGGGGTGCGAACCGCAGCGTCGTCATCCTCGACGGCGCCGGCAACGCGTTCCCGATCAACAGCCCGCCACCCCCGCCCAGCGCCACCGACCCCGACCCGCTGGCGACGCCGCTGCTGCGCATCTGCGACCTGCGCGACGACCCCGGCCAGCCCGGCCACTGGGCCCACGAGGCCGACCTGCTGGCCGACGAGATCGGCCTCGACCCCGAACGCGGACGCGTGCTGCTGGGCACGGGCCGCGCCGCGCAGCATGCCGCGGCCCCGTTCTGCGCCACCTTCCACCTCGGCCAGGCGCGGCGCATCGGCGGCGGCGAGTACGAGCGTGCGCCGGCCGGCGAGACGCTGCCCCTGCAGCTGGCGGCCAGCGCCGGCGCGCCGCTGCAGCCGCTGCTGGACGCCATCCGCGGCGGCGGCCGGCTGCTCGTCGGCGACAGCCTGGGCTACGCGCAGACGCCGCTGCCGCGGGTCGACGGCGTGACCTCGCCCGGCGCCAGCGGCATCACGGTGGTCTTTGGTGCGCGCGACGGCGCGCGGCCACTGATTGCCGCTGCCGGAGACATCGCACTGGACATCGGCGCCAACGGCACCCTGGTGCTCGACGGGCTGGTGATCTCGGGCGCCATCCTGACCCTGGCCGCCGCCGCCGACGACGCGCCGCGCACGCTGGTGCTGCGCGACTGCACGCTGCTGCCCGGGCGCACGCTGCGCACCGACCGCAGCCCGGGCACGCCGGGCGCGGTGAGCCTGCGCGTCGAGCACCCGTTCGCGGTGGTGCAGATCGAGAACTGCATCGTCGGCGGCCTGCAGACGCACCCCGACGCGCAGGTCGCCGTCACCGGCTCGGTGATCGACGCCACCGCGCCCGAGCAGGTCGCCTTCGAGGGCCTGGGCGGGGCCGCACCCGGCGCCGAACTGAGCATCGTCGACAGCACCGTGGTCGGCCTCGTCCATGCGCGGCTGCTGACGCTGGCGTCGAACACGGTCTTCCTCGGCCGCCTGGCCACGCCGCCGCCGGCCGGCTGGCCAGCGCCCGTGCGCGTGCAGCGCCGCCAGCAGGGCTGCGTGCGCTTTTGCTGGCTGCCGGCAGGCGCGGTCACGCCGGCACGCCATGCCTGCGTCAGCGACGACGGCGACCCGGCGCTGCGGCCGCAGTTCACGTCGCTGCGCTACGGCGACCCCGGCTACGCGCAGCTGCTGGCGGCGACACCGGCGGCGATACGAACCGGCGCCGACGACGAAGGCGAGATCGGCGTCATGCACCCGCTGGCGCAGCCGCAGCGCGAGGCCAACCTGCGCATCCGGCTCGACGAGTACCTGCGCTTCGGCCTCGCCGCCGGCGTCTTCTACGCCACCTGAAGCCTTCAACGGAGAACCGCCATGGCAGCCGACTTCTCGCGCGTGCGCATGAACCCGCTGGCCGACCTGGCCGGCGTCGAACTCAAGCAGGGCGGCGTGTTGCTCGACGCCGACTTCAACGAGCTCGTCGCCGTCGTCGACCGCCGCCTGCGCGCGCTGGCCAGCGACGTGCTGGGCCGCGCCACGGTGTCGCAGACGACGCCCGCGGCCTTCAAGCTCACCCCCGCGGCCGGCGGCTTCACCATCGGCCGCGGCCGCATGTACGTCGACGGCCTGCTGGCCGAGAACCACGGCAAGGCCGACCCGGCGCAGCGCGACTTCGACCCGCTGCTGGCCGAGACCGTCTTCAAGACCGACCCCGCCTACGCCGAGCAGCCCTGGCTGCAGCCCGCGCCGCCGCTGCCGACGGCGGGCCGGCACCTGGTGTACCTGGACGTCTGGCAGCGTGAAGTCACCTACATCGAGCAGCCGGCGCTGGTCGAGACCGCCGTCGGCGTGGACACCAGTTCGCGCCTGCAGACCGTCTGGCAGGTGCGCGTGCTGGCCGACGAAGCGCCGGCCGGCGCCGACTGCGGCAGCGCCGATGCCGACCTGCCCGGCTGGGCGGCGCTCGTCGCGCCCTCGGGCGGTCGCCTCACCACCGGCACCTTCAACGTCACTGCCGCGCCCGACCCCTGCGAGCTGCCGCCCAGCGGCGGCTACACGGGGCTCGAGAACCAGCTCTACCGGGTCGAGATCCACGACGCCGGGGGGCCCGGCGCCGGCGCCACCTTCAAGTGGTCGCGCGACAACGGCAGCGTGGCCAGCCACGTGACGGGCTACCTCTCGCCGACGCAGTTCGTCGTCGACACCCTGGGCCGCGACGACGTGCTGCGGCTGCACATCGGCGACTGGGTCGAGGTGCTGGACGACGCCCACGAGTTGGCCCAGATGGCGGGCGAGATGCGCCAGGTCAGCGACATCGACGAGGCGCTGCGCAAGGTGACGCTGAACGCCGCCCTGCCCGCTTCGATGCTGCCCGCCGCCTTCCCGGGCAACCCGCGGCCACAGGACCACGTGCGCGTGCGGCGCTGGGACCAGGCGAAGAAGGTCTACCGCACCGGCCCGGGGGGCACCGCGGTGGCGGTGCAGGACCTCGACGCCGCCGGCTCCACCGGTGTCGTCGCGGTACCGGCCGCGGGCACGACGCTGCTGCTGGAGAACGGCGTCACGGTGAGCTTCGGCGTCGTCGGCGGCAGCGGCTTCAGGAGCGGCGACGCGTGGGTCTTCGCCGCGCGCACCGCCGACGCCTCGGTGGAACTGCTCGACGCCGCGCCACCGCGCAGCATCCACCACCACTTCTCGCGGCTGGGCTTCTGGGACATCGGCGCCGGCACCCTCAGCGACTGCCGCGGCAGCTGGCCGCCTGCCGCCACGGCGCACGACTGCGGCTGCACCGCCTGCGTCAGCGCCGCGTCGCATGCCGCCGGCAGCTTCACCCTGCAGGACGCCATCAACCAGGTGCGCGACGCCGGCGGCGGTACGGTATGCATCGGCATCGGCGAGTTCGCGCTGCGCGCGCCGCTGGTGCTCGCGGGCGTGCGCTCGCTGCGCCTGCACGGCCAGGGCCCGGGCACGCTGCTGGTGGCGCCGGGCACGGCGCTGGACATCCGCCAGGCCCTCGCGCTGGCGGTGGAAGACCTGGCCATCGTCTCGGTCGGCCAGGGCAGCGCGGTGTCGGTGCGCAGCGCGCTGGGCCTGACGCTGCAGCGGCTGGCCATCGCCGTCGTCGGTGGCGACAAGATGCCCGGGGCCGCGGTGGCGCTGGGCGGCGCCGCCCTGGGCGTTCGCATCAGCGGCTGCACGCTGCTGGCGCCGGTGGGCATCGCCGGGCCCGAATCGGTGACGGCGCTGGAAGGCGCCACCCCCTTCCTGCTGGCCGCCGCACTGACGGTGCAGGACAACCTGCTGTGGTGCACGCAGCGCGGCCTGTCGCTGCAGGGCCCCGTGCTGCACGGGCTGGACACGCGCGTGACGGGCAACGACGGGCTGGCCTGCCGCGACGTCGCCGTGGCGCTGCGGGGCCTGGGGCTGGCCGGTTCGGGCGTGCGCATCGCGGGCAACGGGCTGGCGGTCTCGGGCCAGGGCATCCAGTGTGCGCTGGAAGGCGCGGTCATCGAAGGCAACGCGCTCGACGCCGCGACGTCGCCGGCAACTGCGGTGCGCGCGGGCACCACCGGCATCGACATCGTGCCCGGCCTCGGCGGCAAGGGCATCGCGGCCTGCCAGGTCGTGGCCAACCGCGTCGCCGGCTTCACCCGCGCCGGCATCGCCGTGCGCGTGGCGGTGGCCGACCTCATCGTCAAGCTCAACCAGCTCAGCGCCTGCCGCAACGGCGTCGTGATGCTGGACGGCGGCAGCAGCGGCGCGGTGTCGGTGGAGAACAACCACCTGCGCGACATCGGCGGCGACGCCAACGACACCGCGGCGGTGCTGGGCATCGGCCTCGTGCGTGCCGCCACGGCGGCGGTGGCGGGCAACCAGCTGCTGCGCACCGGCACCGTCTCGGCCGGCAGCTCGCCGCGCGTCGGCGTGCAGGCCCTGGCGGTGGCGCGGCTGCGCCTGCATGGCAACCAGGTCACGGCGCTGGCCCCGGCAGGCGACTACCTGGGGCCGGCGGCCGCGCTGCTGGTGGCCGGGCCGGGCATCGACCTCGTGGTCAGCGACAACCAGGTGGCGCGCGACGCAAGCGCGGTGGCCGACGCGGCGCGGTCGAGCTGGATCGGCCTGGCCGTGGGCAGCCTGGGTGCGGCGTCGTTCAACACCACCTTCGTGGGCAGCGCAGCGGGCGCCGTGCATGCCGCCTACGCCAGCGTGGTGCCGCTGTCGGCCGGCGGCGACGCGCTCGTGTTCAGCGGTGCCCGCGCCTTCGTCGCCGCAGGGGCCGGCGTGGCGCTGGCCAACCTGGGTGCCAGCGGCGCCGTCAGCGTGCACGGCAACAGCTTCGCGGCGCGCAGCACCGACCCGGCCGTCACGGTGCGGGCGCCGCGCGAATGCCTGTTCAGCGACAACCGCGTCGAGCACCTCACCACCACCGGCGCCGCGGCGGTGGTGCTGAACACGCCGCTGGCCATCGTCAGCGCGAACCGCGTGCGCAACAACGCCGACATCGCCATCCGCGTCGACACCGCCAAGACCGTGGCCGCGGTGGCCAACATCACCACCGGCATCATCCAGGTCGCCGGCGGCCCGCTGCCGGCGCCCTTCGACCCACTCAACCTGCGCGGCTGAGCGCCGCGGGAGCCCACCATGCGCGTCTTCCTCGTCAAGAAGGGCAGCGAGCTGCCCGACTGGCTGCGCAGCGCGGCCACGGCCACGGGTGCCGACGCACCGCTGTCGCTGCAGCGCTTGCAGGCGCTCAACCCGCACCTGGACTTCAGCCAGCTCGCACCCGGCAGCGTGGTCCTCGTGCCCGGCGACGGCAACGCGCTGGGCGCCGCGGCCAGCCAGGCGCCGCCGGCGGCGGGGCAGGCGCTGGCCGACTTCATGACCCTCGCCGCCGACGGCATCAAGGCGGCGCAGCAGGCGCTGCGCGACGCCGCGGCGGCACGCCAGGCCGACGACGCCGCGGTGGCGACGGCGCTGGCCAGCGAGACGGTGCGCGCCCTGCTCGCACGCGACGCCGAACTGCAGGCCCAGGCCAGCGCTGCCGTGGCCGGGGCGCAGCAGGACGCGAAGGCGGCCGCGGCCGACCTGAAGACCCTGGCCGTGCTGGCCAAGGCGGTGCCGCAGGAGCTGGCCGCCCTGGGCCGCCTGCTGGACGCGTGAACCCGCGGTGCCGGCCGCTGCCGTGTCGCCGCGTGTCCCTGCGCTAAGGGCCTGGCGGATCGGCCGGCCCGGTCAAGCCGGGCGCGACGGTGCCGCCGAGGCTGCCTGGGCGGCCAGGGCCCAGCCCTTGCACGCGGCGGCGACCGCCGCCAACACGCGCCGGGCCGCGCGTTGCGCCGCGGCCGCGCCTGCCACCGGGTCGTCGCCCGTTGCCGCGACCGCTTCATCGAAGGTCTGCGCCGCCACGGCCCGGCGCGTCTTCACTTGCACCAGCACCACGCGCAGCGTCAATCGCACCTGGCTGGGCTGCAGCGTGAAGTCCTGTTGCAGGCGCACGAGTTCGACCTCGAGCCGGTAGTCGCCGACCGCCGCCGTCGGCGCCAGCAGCACGGCGCGGAAGGCGCCCGTGGCCTGCAAGGCGCGCAGCAGCGGTGGCGCCAGCATGCGCGCCGGCGGCTCGACCCACGCGTGGTAGGCGAAGCTGTCCAGGCGCTGCGGCGACTGCAGGTAGACCATGCGCGCGGTGTCGAAGCCCGCGGCGGCGCTCGGCGGGGCGACGAGCAGCACCGGCGCGCCCGGCAGCGGCGACGACGAAACGCCTGGCGGCACGCCACCGTCGTCCAGCGTGTATTGCGCCGCCGCCGCCGGGGCTTTGGGCAGCAGCGAGCCGGAACAGCCCGCGAGCGCCCAGGCGCCGGTCAGCATCGAGAAGCCGCGTCGGCCGAGGGCAGTCATCAGGAAGTCTCCGTGCCGCGGGTGCCCCGCGGGCAGATGGGTGGTGGGCTCATGGCGGGACGGCTTCGCCGGGACCCAGCCGCGGCACCGGCCGGCCGACGACCAGGCTGCTGGGGCTGCGTGCCGTCTGTTCGCTCAAGGCATGCAGCGACAGCGAGAGTTCGTTCAGCTCGGCCAGCAGCCGCGCCAGATCGGGCAGCGTTTCGCTGCCGAGCTGCGTCGCCGCGCTGGCCGCCATGTCGGCGGCATGGCCGGCGCGCGTGCTGGCCTGGCCCGCCACGTCGGCCATGCGCTCGACCGCCGCGGCGCCGCTGCCGATGCGCTGCAGCGTGGCGTCCAGCCGCTCGCTGGCCCTGGCGGCGAGCCTGGCGGTACGGGCGGCGTCCTGGATGCCCTGGCTCAGCGTCTGCCGCTGCCCGGCCATGGCATGGGCAAAGTCCGCCACGTCGGCCAGTGCCGCCTTCAGGGCCTTGCGGTTGGCTTCGTCGAAGAGGGCATTGAGGTTGTCCGACACGCGGTCGATGTTGGCGACGACGTTGGTGACCACGCTTTCCAGCCGCGCGCTCAGCGAGAGCTTGAAAGGGATCGTCGGCGGCGGCCCGTCGCCGTGCGCGACCAGCGGCAGCGAGCCTGCGGTGCCGCCGCTGAGCTCGACGTAGGCGATGCCGGTCAGCCCCTGCGACTTCAGCACCGCCTGGCTGTCCTGCTTGATCGGCGTGCCATGGTCGACCAGGAACAGCAGCCGCACGCGGCGCGAATTCGTGGGGTCGATCTCGATCCTGCCGACCTTGCCGACGTCCACGCCCAGGTACTTCACCGGCGCGTCGACGTTCAGGCCGGCCACCGACTCTTCGACGAAGGCCTGGTAGCGGTCGAGCTCGCGCCGCGACCCCACGCCGGCGGCCAGCCACAGCACGCCGGCCACCAGCAGCGCGCCCAGCGCCAGCACGAAGGCACCGACCAGGGTGTAGTTGACCTTGTCTTCCATGGCCGGCGGCGGGTTCAGGCGGCGGCCGCGCGGGGCGTGCCGCGGCGGTCGGTGAAGTAGGCGCGCACGGTGGCTTGCGCGTCGTGGGCCAGCTCGGCCATCGGGGCCAGGGCCAGCACGCGGCCTTCGCCGAGCACGGCGACGCGGTCGCAGACCTGCCACAGCAGCTCGATATCGTGGCTGACGATGACCACCGTCGGGCCGTACAGCGCATGCGTCTTCAGGATCAGCTCGTTGACGCCGGCCGAACTGGCCGGGTCCAGCCCCGAGGTCGGCTCGTCCAGGAACAGCAGCTCGGGGTCGAGGGCCAGCGCCCGCGCCAGCGCGGCGCGCTTGAGCATGCCGCCGCTGAGCTCGCCCGGCAGCTTCAGGCCGGCATCGGGCGCCAGGCCGGTGAGGGCCAGCTTCCACTCCGCGATCTCGTCGATCAGCGGCGCGTCCAGCCGGCTGTGCTCGCGCAGCGGCAGGCCGACGTTCTCGCGCACCGTGAGGGCACCGAAGAGGCCGCCGCGCTGGAACATCACGCCCCAGCGCTGGCGCATCGCCTGCGTGGCGGCGGCGTCGAGCTGGTGGGTGGGCTGGCCGAAGAGGCGGATCACGCCCGCGCTCGGCCGCTGCAGCAGGATCATCTCGCGCAGCAGCACCGACTTGCCCGAGCCGCTGCCGCCGGCCAGGCCCAGGATCTCGCCGCGCCGCACGCACAGGTCGAGCCTGTCGTGGACCACGTGGTCGCCGAAGCGCGTGCTGACCTGCGCCATCTCGATCACGTCGTCGCCGTGGCCGGGTTCGCTCATAAGGCAACCTCTCGGCCCATGAGGGCCGCTCGAGTACCGCGATGCGGGGTTGTCCAGGGCGGTGGTCGGTCGGCGCTTTCGACTACCCGACCGACCGCCGCGGTGGGCAACCCGTGTGCAACGCGCGGCGCCGTGCATGCTGCGCTCTTGACACCTTGGTGTGTTGCCGCCGAAGGTGTCCACC
>CAIWPS010000436.1 GCA_903914615.1 uncultured beta proteobacterium
GGTCGGCCAGCACCTGCCAGGCTTCCTCGGCCGTCTCGACATAGCGGAACAGGCCCAGGTCGGCGGCGCCGACCATGCCGGTCTCGACGAGGAAGTCGAAGTCGATCAGGCGTTCCCAGAAGGCGCGGCCGAAGAGCAGGATGGGCCGCTTGCGGCTCTTGCCGGTCTGCACCAGCGTCATCGTCTCGAACAGTTCGTCCAGGGTGCCGAAGCCGCCGGGGAAGCACACCAGCGCGATGCTGCGCATCAGGAAGTGCATCTTGCGCAGCGCGAAGTAGTGGAACTGGAAGCACAGCTCGGGCGTGATGTCGGGGTTGGGCGCCTGTTCGTGGGGCAGCACGATGTTCAGGCCGATGCTCTTGCCGCCGACGTCGTGGGCGCCGCGGTTGCCGGCTTCCATGATGCCGGGGCCGCCGCCGGTGACGACGTAGATGGGCTGATCGTGGGCACGGGACCGCTGTGTCACCAGGCCGGCGAAGCGCCGCGCCTCGTCGTAGTAGCGGCTCATCGCGGCGCGCGTCTCGGCGGCGCGGATGGCGGCGGCGTCGCCCCCGGCACGGGCCTGCGCCAGGGCCTGCGCGGCGACGTCGGGCGGCTGCACGCGGGCGCTGCCGAAGATGACGATGGTCGACTCGATGCCCTGTTCCTGCTGCACCAGCTCGGGCTTGAGCAGTTCCAGCTGCATGCGCACGGGGCGCAGTTCCTCGCGCAGCAGGAATTCGGTGTCGGTGAAGGCCAGCCGGTAGGCGCTCTCGGGCCCGGCGTAGCGCGAGGGCTCGGGGCGGGCGGCCGCCTCGTCCTTGGCGGCGGGGAAGTTGCGGGCGGTGAGCGAGGGGTTCCTGGTGTCCATGCCGGCGAGCTTAATGCCGTTCCGAGGGCCGATGGCCGCCGCCGCAGACCGGGCACTGCGGCTGGCGAGCCAGGCGGATCTCGTCCCACTGCATGCGCCGCGCGTCCAGCATCAGCAGCCGGCCGGCCAGGGTCTCGCCGGCGCCGGTCAGCAGCTTCAGCGCCTCGGCGGCCTGCATGCTGCCGACGATGCCGACCAGCGGCGCGAACACGCCCATCGTGGCGCAGGCCACGTCCTGGTGGGCGGCGTCGGCCGGGAACAGGCAGCCGTAGCAGGGCGCGTCGGCCTGGCGCGTGTCGTAGACCGAGATCTGCGCGTCCCAGCCGATGGCCGCACCCGAGACCAGCGGCCGGCCGTGGCGCACGCAGGCGGCGTTGACGGCGTGGCGGGTGGCGAAGTTGTCGCTGCAGTCCAGCACCACGTCGGCCCCGGCCACCAGCGTGTCGAGCAGCGCCGCGTCGGCGCGGCGCACCAGGGCGCGCAGCTGCACGTCGGGGTTGATGGCCGCCACCATGGCCCGCACCGACTCGGCCTTGGGCTGGCCCAGGCGCGATTCGTTGTGGGCGATCTGGCGCTGCAGGTTGGTCAGGTCGACCTCGTCGTGGTCGACCACGGTCAGCCGCCCGACCCCGGCCGTGCCCAGGTACAGCGCCACCGGCGAGCCCAGGCCGCCGGCGCCGATGACCAGCGCGTGCGCGTCCAGCAGGAGGCGCTGGCCTTCGATGCCGATCTCGTCGAGCATGAGATGGCGGGCATAGCGCAGCAGCTGGCGGTCGTTCATCGGGCACCTTCCGAAAACAATGAAGCCCGCCGGCAGGCGGGCTTCGGGTGGCGCGGGCCGCCTTACTTGGCGGGCGTCGTGGGGGCCTCGGCGCGCTGCTCGGAAGCCGCCGTCTTGCTGGCCATCACCGGCAGGCCGCGCAACTGGTTGACGGCCTGCTGCAGCGGAAAGTCTTCCGCGGAGCCGAACTCGGGCAGCGGCTTGACCGGTTCCTTGGTCTTGGCGATCTGCTCCTCGAGCTTCTTGCGCGCCTCGTCGCGCGCCTTCTCGCGTTCGGCGTCCTTCTTCTCGTCGGCGCCGATGAGGTGCTTGTCGAGGTCGGCCTCGCGCATGCGCAGCACGGCGTAGACGTTGCCTTCGGCGGTCTCGTCGAGCCAGACGTCGGGCACGATGCCCTTGGCCTGGATGCTGCGGCCGGATGGCGTGTAGTAGCGCGCGGTCGTGATCTTCAGCGCCGTGTCGCCGGGCAGCGGGCGCACCGTCTGCACCGAGCCCTTGCCGAAGGTCTGCGCGCCCATGATGGTGGCGCGCTTCTGGTCCTGCAGCGCGCCGGCGACGATCTCGCTGGCCGAGGCCGAGCCTTCGTTGACCAGCACCACCAGCGGCACCGTCTTCAGCGCCGCGGGCAGGCTCTTCAGCGGGTCGCCGCCGCCGCGGCGGGCGTAGTAGTCGGGGTTGGCGCGGAAGGTGGCGCGCGACTCGGCGATCTGGCCGTTGGTGGTGACGACCACGGTGTCGGCAGGCAGGAAGGCCGCCGAGATGGCCACCGCGCCGTCGAGCAGGCCGCCGGGGTCGTTGCGCAGGTCCAGCACCAGGCCCTTGAGGTTGGGGTCCTGCTTGTAGAGGTCGTTCACCTTGCGCACGAAGTCTTCCACCGTGCGGTCCTGGAACTGCGCCACGCGCACCCAGCCGTAGCCGGGCGCCGGCATGCTGGCGCGCACGCTCTGCATGCGGATCTCTTCGCGCACGATGTTGACGGGGAAGCTGCGGCTTTCGGACTTGCGGAAGACCGTGAGGACGACCTTGGTGCCGGGTTCGCCGCGCATCTTCTTCACCGCCTGGTCGACCGTCAGGCCCTTGACCGGGGTGTCGTCGATGCGGGTGATGAGGTCGCCTGGCTTGAGGCCGGCGCGGAAGGCGGGCGAGCCTTCGATGGGCGAGACGACCTTGACCAGGCCTTCTTCCATGCCCATCTCGATGCCGATGCCGATGAACTTGCCGCCCGTGGCCTCGCGGAATTCCTTGAAGCTCTTCTTGTCGAAGTACTGGCTGTGCGGGTCCAGGCCGGCGACCATGCCGGCGATGGCGTCTTCGATGAGCTTCTTCTCGTCGACCGGCTCGACGTACTCGGCCTTGACGCGGTCGAAGACGGCGGCGAGCTGCTGCACTTCTTCCAGCGGCAGCGGCGCCATCGCGCTGCGCGCCACCGCCTGCAGTTGCATCGTCGTCAATGCGCCGGCCACCACGCCCAGGGCCAGAAGCCCGGCCACTTTCAGTTTGGAACCCATCTTGGCTCGCCTTTCGAGACAGCTGCGCTTGTTTTCCAGTATAGAACTGGCCCACCCTTCTGAGGCTGCCCGGGCGCGAAAGTTGCACGCCCGATGCGTGTTCAAGGATGACAGACCGTGCGGCTTTACGCGCCAGCATCCTTTGCGGCCCTGGCGGCGACGCGGGTCTGCGGCGGCGCAGAATGCAGTCCGGAAGATGCCCCGCCATGCCTGAAGCCGAAGCCGCCATGCCTTTCGATGCGTTCGAAGGTCTGGTGCTGTGCATCGAGGACGATCCCGTCGGCATGGCGATGGTCGAGGCCATCGTGGCCGACTTTCCGCAGGTGCGCCTGCTCAAGGCCGGCAGCGGCCGCGAAGGCGTGCGCCTGGCGCTGGCCGAGCGGCCCGACCTCGTGCTGCTGGACATGCGGCTGCCCGACATCAGCGGTCTGGACGTCGTGCGCGCCCTCAGTGCCGCGATCGCCGAACAGGGCCTGCGCGTGGTGCTGCTGACCGCCGACACCTTCTCGATCGAGGTCGTCAAGGCCATGAGCCTCGGGGCGCGCGAGTACTGGCCCAAGCCGCTGACCCACGCCAAGGCGGCCGAGGGAATGCAGCGCCTCCTGGCCCTGCGCGAAGGCGGCTCGCCGGCATGAACCCGGCCTTGAGCGTGGCCGTCGAGCGCTGGCCCATCGCCGGCGGCTTCACGATTGCGCGCGGCACCAAGACCGAAGCCGTCGTGGTCGTGGCCACGGTGCGCCGCGGCGGCTGTGTCGGCATGGGCGAATGCGTGCCCTATGCCCGCTACGGCGAGACCGTCGAAGGCGTGGTGCAGGCCCTGCAGGCGCAGGCCGGTGCCATCGCGGCCGGGCTCGGCCGCGAAGCGCTGCTGCAGGCCATGCCTGCCGGCGCCGCCCGCAATGCGCTGGATGGCGCGCTCTGGTGCGCCGAGGCCCGCGCCGCGGGCGAGCCGGTGTGGGCGCGTGCCGGCCTGCCGCGCCCGCAGCCGGTGGTGACGGCCTTCACGCTCAGCCTGGGCACGCCGGCGGCGATGGCGGCGGCCGCGGCGCAGGCGTCGGCGCGGCCGCTGCTGAAGGTCAAGCTCGGCGGCGACGGCGACGAGGACCGCATCGCCGCGGTGCGCCAGGCCGCCCCCGCGGCCACGCTCATCGTCGACG
This sequence comes from uncultured beta proteobacterium, assembly GCA_903914615.1. Classification (GTDB taxonomy): domain Bacteria; phylum Pseudomonadota; class Gammaproteobacteria; order Burkholderiales; family Burkholderiaceae_C; genus Rubrivivax. The sequence continues at coordinate 4,297 of CAIWPS010000436.1, forward strand.
CCAACGAAGCCTGGACCGAGGCCACGCTGCCGCGCCACCTCGCCGCCTGCGCCCGCGCCGGCGTGGCGCTGATCGAGCAGCCGCTGCCGGCGGGCCAGGACGGTGTGCTCGAAGGCGTCGACAGCCCTGTGCCGCTGTGCGCCGACGAGAGCTTTCACGGCCTGCACGGCCTGGACGAACTGCAGCGGCGCTACAGCTTCGTCAATCTCAAGCTCGACAAGACCGGCGGCCTGACCGCCGCGCTGGCGGTGGCACGGGGCGCGCGCGAGCGCGGGCTCGGGCTGATGGTGGGCTGCATGCTGGGCACCTCGCTGGGCATGGCGCCGGCCTTCCTGCTGGCGCCCTGGGCACGCTACGTCGACCTCGACGGGCCGCTGCTGCTGGCCCGCGACCGCGTGCCCGGCTTCGCCTTCGAAGGCAGCACCATGCAGCCGGCCGGGCCCGGCGTCTGGGACTGAAGGCCAGGGAGTGCTGCGGCACAATGCCGCGCCGGCTCCGTGGTTCAATGGATAGAACAGCCCCCTCCTAAGGGGCAGATCCAGGTTCGATTCCTGGCGGAGCCACCAGGCCGGTCCCCCCGAACGGGTTGCTGCGCGCGATGGTGGCGCGCGAAGCTCACCTCAAGCCGGCGCCGCGGCGGTCGATAAGCCGTTGATGCCCGAACCGCGGCCGGCGCGGTGCCGGGCCGCAAGACTGCGAAGGACTGCCCATGACTGCCATCAGTGCCGCGACCGTCGCCAACGCCAGTGCCGCCGACCCCGGCACCGTGCAGGGCGCAGCATCGATTTCCGTGCTCAGGCGCGCGATCGACAGCCAGGCCCAGGGTGCGGCGCAGCTGATCGCCTCGCTGCCGCAGCCGCTGCCCGTGGCGGCAGGTTCGCCAGGCTCGCTGCTGAACGTCTACGCCTGAGCCGACACCGCCCCATCGCAGCCCCGCCTTGAGCCGGCTGCCAAGCCCGCTTCGGGGCAAGAGCCCGCGGATCGCCGTGAATCTCTCGCGCCTGGGCAGGGGGCGGCACCCGGAGCCCTCAAGTTTCCGCCGCCCAAGGCCGAAGCAACCGCAAGCTCGACACCACGGCGGCGCCATGCGATTCACCCAAGGTTTTTCGGACA
>CAIWPS010000437.1 GCA_903914615.1 uncultured beta proteobacterium
CCATCGCGCCGGCCCTGGCGCTGAAGATCGCGGCAGAAGCCAAGGCGGCAGCAGAAGAGGCTGTCGTTCGGGTCGAAGCCGAGGCCGCAGCGGCTGCGAAGGTCGCGACCGAGGCCCGGGCGGCGCTGACGGCGTTCAAGGCGGCGAGCGCAAATTAGCTTTCCGGTTTTGGCCGCTCGCCGCGATTAAGCACCCATGGGAAGGTCCGATCGGTCGCTGCGGCAACCGAACGGCTAAGCGGTTGAACCACTGGCCTGCCACCCATTTCCCACCAACCCGAGAAGGACATCACCATGACCACCATGCGCGCAAAGCTGCAAGTCGGATTCGTTCAAGCGCATGAGCAACGTCTCAACGCCGAGGGTCGATGGGACCCCGAAGCCGCCCCGACCAAGACCATGGAGACGCTGCAGATGAACGCGGTCTGCGCACCGAAGTACGACGCGAGCGGACTCGACGAAGACAACACCTTCGCCAAGTTCTCGCCCGGAGCCAGCCTGAACATCAACATCGCCAACCCGGCGCTGTGGGGCAAGTTCAAGGTCGGGGACCGCTTCTACGTCGACTTCACGCCGGCGCCGTGACCCTCGAACTCCGCCTCGCCCTGTGGCTGGCGCTGCTCGGCGGCGCGGCGCTGGGCGTGCACCTCCTGCTGGCCAGCGAACGCGCCCAAGGCGCAGCGCAGTGCCAGGCGGCCCAGGCTCAGGCGGCAGCGGCTTTCAACGCCGCCACGGCGGCATCCAACGCGGCCCAGGCCGCACGAACAGCGAAGGCGTTGCAGGATGGACAGGACCAGCTCGTGGCATTGGCGACCTCTGACGGCCGCGCTTTCAGCTCTCTTGACCGGCTGCGCCAGCGCGCCGCAGCCGATGCCCAGCGCCGTGCAGTGTCCTGCTCAGCCATCGCTTCCGCCCCAGGCCCTGCAGCCAGCGCCTCCGACGATCTGCAGCCCGACGTGCTCGGACGGCTTGGCGAGGCTGCTCGACAGCTTGCTGACTACGCCGACCACGCCCGCATCGCCGGCCAGACCTGCGTCGGCACCGTGACGCCGCAGTGAAGCAGTGACCCACCGCGCCCGCAATCACCGCCGTCGAGCCGGATCGCTCGACATCTACCTTCTGGAGTCCATCATGGGTGACCTCACCAAGCTCAACGCCGCAGTCGCGGCTCTTGCCACCGACGTGACCGCGCTGCAAGCCGCGCAGGCCGCGCAGGCAGCCGGCGCGTCGTCCGATCAAGCCGGCATCGATGCGGCGACGGCCGCCATCACCGCGGCTTCTGCCACCGTGGCCACCGTCACCGCGGCGCTGGGCCCTACGCCGCCGCCGGCGCCAGCCGCTTGATCTGCGTCGTGAGCAAACGCACCGGCCAGGTGCTGTGGCCAGCCGCATGAGGCGCCGGGCGGCGGTCGTGATCGTGGCCGGCCTGGCGCTCTACGCGCTGGCGCTGTGGGAGCTGTGGCGGCTCTTCGTGGGCTAGGCGTGGCCTAGAAAATTGGAAGCTCTGCGCAGAATTGGAAAGCGGTTAGTGAGCACTATCGCCGCGAGCCTCGTGAACTGGTCTGCCCGAGGTGAATTGAACACCTAACCTGCTGCTTAGAAGATAGCCCGTGAATCCAGCATTCATGCGGCTTCCCGGGCGGTTTCTCCAATTTTCGGAGCGCAAGGCGACCCAGGATTTCCGCGGCTTTCCGGCCGGCCGTTGGAAGCTATTTCGGCGCCTTCGCGCGGCGCGGCGCCTTCCCGCGCACATACCCCTCCGTCATCGTCACGGACTCGTGTCCGAGCAGGTCCTGCGCCGCCTCGATGCCCGCGGCGGCCTTGCGGTCGGCGCCGGCCCGGCCGCGCAGGTCGTGGATGTGCAGGTCCTGCACGCCAGCCTTCTCGCAAGCCCGGACCCAAGCCGAGCGGATGCCGGCATAGCGGTACCCGACCCCCGTCGACTTCTTGAGCAGGTACCCGATGCGGTCGCCGGTCGCGCAGGCCTCCACGGCGCGGCGCAGCTCGGGCGTCCACTCGATCAGGATTTCTGCGCCCGTCTTCTGCTGCTTCACGCGCAGCCCCTCGTCCTCCGCGTCCTGCCATCGCATCTTGAGCACGTCGCCGATGCGCTGCCCGCTGGCCAGCGCCAGGTCGATTGCCAGGCACAGGGCCCCGCGCGTGGCGCTGCCGGCCGCGAGCTTGATCGCTGCCACCTCTGCGTCGCTGACAATGCGCCGACGCGGGCGCATCGCGCGTGTCGGGATGTTGTCGACCGGATTGAAGCCCTCGCGCAGGCCCTCGCGGGCGGCGAACGCCATCACCTGGCGGATCACGCTGCGATGCAGGTTGTGCGTCCTGGGCTGCTTGATGTAGTCGCGCAGGTACTCGGCGCAGCGCGGCGTCGTCACGTCGCTCGGCCGAAAGTCGGCGAAGCGCTTGCTGATCCGGTCGGCCGCGCGCTCGACGTCGACCTGGGTGCCGTCCGTCCAGTCGCCCGCGTCGATCTTGCTCTGCACCCAGCGCGACACGACGGCCGGCATGCGGTCGCTGTTCAGCTCGGCGTCCGTCAGCGCCGCCAGCGCCCGGTACATGGCCGGCAGGCCGTCGCGCTCCTTTGTCAAGGCGTGCCACTTGCCCTTCAGGTCGACGAAGTACCAGCGGCCCGAGCGCAGGTACACGCGGCGGGCGGGAGCGCCTTTTCGGGTCATGCTGCCCTCAGCTTCGGCGCCGGCCTGAGCGCCGGCGCCTGCATCTTCGCATCTTGCCCGCGCCCAACCGCTTCGGCATGCGCCCGCTCAAGGATCACCTTGCCGGTGAGCCTGCTGCGCCACGCGCGCCAGTAGCCAAGCTCGTGCAGCATCTTGAGCTGCTTGGACGGCTGCACGTAGCCTCCGCACAGGCTGCGCACCTCTTCCGCGGACAGGGTAGGGCTGGGCGTCACCAGAACCCCCCAAGCCTGCCGACGCAGTACACGTAGTACCCGACGCCGACCACGGCGCAGATGCCGATGCCGATGAGGATGCCGGTGAGCATCAGAACAACTCCGCAATCGCGCTGCCGTCTCGCCTGGTCGCGTAGGCGGTCTGCGCGTGGCGCTTGGCGTCATAGACGAGATGGCAGCGCTGGCACCAGTGGCGCAAGTTGGACAAGTCGCAATGCTCCGGAACGTGGTCCAGATGTGCCGTCGTCAGCACGACAACGCTGCCGGTCTCCGGATGCGGCTGACCGTTCTTGGCGCGGCAGTTCGGCCACATCGGCGAGCCTTCGCAGCGATTGCCGGAACGCTCGCGCACCGCCGCCACGATGGCTTTCCAGTCCTTCGGATATCGACCGCGGTTCTCGGGTTTTACTGGCATCACATCGCCTCCAGCGGCGTGTCGTACGGCAGCATCAGCGGATGCCGCGGCAGCCGGTCGGCCGTGAACCCCAACGCCATCGGCTTGAAGCCAGCGCGGCGGATCATGGCCAGGACCTCGACGGGGCGCGACAGGCCGCGGCCCATGGCGCCCCAGGCGCAGATCACCTTGCCGTCGCCCATGCCGCAGGCCTGCAGGATGTAGCGGTCGTTCTCCGGGCTCACCGGGTAGCCGGCCGCCTTCAGGCCCTTGGGCTCGGTGCTGATGAAATCGTAGGGGTTGCAGAAGACCATGCCGCCGTAGCCGAGGCGCTGGCTGAAGCCGACGCCCTTGGTCCACGTCGGGTCGGGCACGCGCTTGCCGTCGACCAGCTTGCCGGCCTGGCTCGGGTTGAACAGGCACCACGCAAGCATCGGCTTCGACGGGTCCCACACGTCCCACAGCAGGTGCCGAAAGCGGCCGCAAGGGCTGAAGACGGCTTCCATCACGAAAGCTCGCCGGCCACCTCGTCCAGCACTTCGGCCAGCGACTGCGCAATGTCCTGCAGGCGCAGGCTCAGGAGAGCGCTGGCGCTCATGCCATCACGCTTTCGCGAATATGGTGGTAGCGGGCCATGAACATGGCGCGCACCTCTTCTGGCGGCATCGGCTGGATTCGGATCGCCAACGGCTCGGCGCCCTGGATGCATTCCCACTGGTCGCGGTGCGCGGGCATTAGGTCGCGCTTCTCGGTGGCTAGCAGCACCATGTCGGCGTGCTTGACCTCGGGCGGCAGCTCGGGCGGCAGGCCGGCAGGGTTGAAGTGCGTCGGCTGCGGCTTCAGCACGCGCCGCGTCTGAGTCTTGGTGCCGGCCAGGATCGCGCGGACCATCGGGGCGCTAAAGAGAATCGGGCGTTCAGTCATCGTCATCTCTCCACTGGTGGCACA
>CAIWPS010000438.1 GCA_903914615.1 uncultured beta proteobacterium
CGCTGCGTGGAGATCCTCAAGCAGCCCGGCGAGGCCGTGCGGCCGCCGCTGGAGAACGCCGACCGTGTGGGCTACGTGATGGTCTGCGGCGCGCAGCGGCAGGCCGCGCAGGCGCTGGCCGACCGGATCGTGGCGGGCGTGCGCGTCCACCTGCAGGCGGCCGCCGTGGCGGCTGCGCCCGCGGCTGGGCTAGAGTTCGCGTGAACGCCCGCGCCGCCCCACCGGCCGCGTGCCCCGCCGCACACGCCCGGACCCGCCCTTGCCCGCTGCCACCGCCCTGCCCCCCGGCCTGCCACCCGGCCTGCTCGAGGCCCGCAACCTGAGTTGCCGGCGCGGCCGCCGCCTGCTCTTCGAAGGCCTGGACCTGCGACTCGAACCCGGCAGCATCACCTGGCTGCGCGGCACCAACGGTAGCGGCAAGACCAGCCTCATGCGCATCCTCGCCGGCCTCTCGGCGCCGGCTGCCGGCGAGGTGCTGTGGAACGGCCAGCCGCTGCGCGCCGCCGGCCGCGCCGCCCGCCTGGGCATCATCTACATCGGCCACGCGAATGCGCTGAAGGACGACCTCACGCTGCAGGAATCGCTGGCCTTCCTGGGCCGCCTGGCCGAGCTGCCCGATGCGTCGGCGCAGGCCGAACGCGCGCTCGAGCGCATGGGCCTGGCGGCACAGCGGCCGCTGGCCGTGCGCATGCTCTCGCAGGGCCAGCGCCGCCGCGGCGCGCTGGCACGGCTGGCGCTGGACGAGCAGCCGCGCACCTGGATCCTGGACGAACCCTACGACTCGCTGGACAGCGCCAGCACGCTGCTGCTGTCGGGCCTCATCGAAGCCCAGGCGGCGCGCGGCGGCGCGGTGCTGCTGACCAGCCACCAGAGCGTGTCGCTTGCCGGCCTGCGCGAACACGCCTTGCGCGCCCGCCCCGGCGCCTGAGCACCCCCGATCCGGCGCGGCGTGGTCGCGCCGCCACCCTCGAAGTTCGCCCAATGCCGCACCGCCATTGACGTCGGTCAAGGCCCGTGCGACGAGCGCCCCGCGCAAACTCGGGACCAGCGTATCTTGCGCCGACGTGCACAGACGAGGGCGTAACGAGACCGCGTCGGAGCCTGTCCGCCGCCCCGAAAAACGATGTCGTTTGGAGGACCCAATGAAATTCGATGCCCGAATCTGCAGCGCCGCGCACCTGCTCGCGGCGCTGGCCCTGTCGGTCGGCGCCCAGGCCGCCCATGCCGTGGATGACGCCGCGGCCCAGGCCACGGCACGCCAGAACAACTGCTTCAAGTGCCATGGCGTGGACAAGGCCAAGGACGGCCCGGCCTACAAGGAAGTGGCGGCCAAGTACAAGGGCAAGCCCGACGCCGAGGCGCGCCTGGTCAAGCACCTGACCACCGGCGAGAAGGCCAAGTTCCCCGACGGCCACGAGGAAGAGCACAAGGTCATCAAGGTCGCGAACGACGCCGAGCTGAAGAACCTCATCGGCTGGATCCTCAGCCGCTGATCGCCCGCGGGCCGAGCGCCGCGGCCTGCCCATCGCACCACGAGCACCACCCAACGATGACGCGCCCCGCGTCAGGGTACCCCACGCCCCCACGACGCAGGCCGCCTACTGGAGCAAGACCATGTCCGACACCTCCCCCGGCGCGCTCAGGCGCTACTGGCAACTGCTGAGCCGGCCCAGCGCGAAGTGGTCGCTGCTGACCCTGCTCGTCGTCGGCTTCTTCGGCGGCATCATCTTCTGGGGCGGCTTCAACACTGCGCTGGAGAAGACCAACACGCTGGCCTTCTGCACCAGCTGCCACGAGATGCGCGACAACGTCTACGTGGAATACAAGGAAACCATCCACTACAAGAACCGCTCGGGCGTGCGCGCCGCCTGCCCCGACTGCCACGTGCCGCACGAATGGGGCCCGAAGATGGTTCGCAAGATGAAGGCCAGCCTGGAGCTGTGGAGCAAGGCCATCGGCCGCGTCGACACCAAGGAGAAGTTCGAGGCCAACCGCATGCGCCTGGCCACCGACGAGTGGGAACGGATGCAGGCCAACGGATCCCAGGAATGCCGCAACTGCCATTCCTTCGACGCCATGGACCCGGCCAAGCAGCACGCCAGCGCGTCGAAGAAGATGATCGAGGGCCAGAAGGCGGGCAAGACCTGCATCGACTGCCACAAGGGCATTGCCCACCACCTGCCCAAGGAATACCACGACCCCGACGAGGAAGGCCTGGCCGCGCCGAACCCCGTGCCCGCGGGTTGACGCCAAGCAAGGAAGCTGCACGCGGCGCCCCGGCGGGGCCACCGCGGCGAGGCCCGGTCCCTACAATGCGCCGGGCAGATGAATGACCTCCCCTTGCCGTACCGAAAGCACCGTGCATGAGCTCGGTGCTGCTGGCCACCACGCAGCGCGACCTGCTGCTGGCGCGCCGCCGGCGCGTCGAGGCGCTGCTGCCGCTGGGTTTCTTCGTCGTCGCCGCGGGCCTGTTCCCGCTCGGCGTCGGCCCGGAACCGCAGACGCTGCGCCAGATCGGACCGGGGGTGGTCTGGGTCTGCGCCCTGCTCGCCGCCATGCTTTCAGTGACCCAGATGTTTGCCAGTGACCACACCGACGGCTCGCTCGAACAGATGCTGCTCGCGCCGCAGCCGCTGACCTCGCTGGTCATCGGCAAGGTCGTCGCGCACTGGCTCACCACCGGCCTGCCGCTGGTGCTGTGCGCACCGCTGCTGGGGGTGATGTTCGACATGAACGCCGGCGCCATCGCCACCCTGGCGGCAACGCTGCTGATCGGCACCCCGGTGCTGAGCCTGCTCGGCGCCGTCGGCGCGGCGCTGACGCTGGGGCTGCGCAGCGGCGGCGCCCTCGTCTTCCTGCTGGTGCTGCCCCTGACCGTGCCGACGCTCATCTTCGGCGCCGGCGCCGTCGGCGCGGTCGACAGCGGGCAGTCGGCGCAGGCCCACTTCTCGCTGCTCGGCGCGCTGCTCATCCTCACCGCGCTGGGCGCACCGCTGGCCACGGCGGCGGCGCTGCGCATCTCGCTCGACTGAAGTTGCCCGATGACGAACCTGCGCTGGTCCACCTTCGCCGCCCCTTCGCGCTTCTACCGCCTGGCAGGCCGGCTGGTGCCGCTGTTCTGGGTCGCCGCCGTGGTGCTGGCCGCGGCCGGGCTGTGGGTGGGCTTCGGCATCGCGCCCACCGACTTCCAGCAGGGCGACGCCTACCGCATCATCTTCATCCACGTGCCGGCGGCGTCGATCTCGATGCTGCTGTACATGGTCATGGCCTTCTGGGCCGCGGTGGGCTGGGCCGCCAACGTGCGGCTGGCCTCGATGATGGCCAAGGCCATCGCGCCCACCGGCGCGCTGCTCACCTTCATCGGCCTGTGGACCGGCGCGCTGTGGGGCAAGCCGATGTGGGGCACCTGGTGGGTGTGGGACGCGCGGCTGACGTCCTACTTCATCCTGCTGCTGCTCTACATCGGTTACATCGCGCTCACCGAAGCCATCGATGATGTGCGCCGTGCGGCCAATGCCGGGGCGCTGCTGGCGCTGGTGGGGGCGGTGAACGTGCCCATCATCTACTTCTCGGTGCGGTGGTGGAACACGCTGCACCAGGGCGCCACCATCAGCATGACGGCGGCGCCCAAGATGGCTTCGACCATGCTCACGGCGATGTTGCTGATGACGCTGGCCTTCTGGGCCTACAGTTTCGCCGTCGTGTTCACGCGGGCCCGGGCCATCGTGCTCGAGCAGGAAAGCGACACCGAATGGGTGCGCACGCTGGCCGGCGTCGGCCCGGCGCGCGCCTAGGGGATCAGACGATGTACTGGACTTCCTTCGATCAATTCATCCACATGGGCGGCTACGGCCTGTACGTGTGGGGTTCCTACGGCGTGACGCTGGCACTGATGCTGGTCGAACCGCTGCTGGCCGTGCAAAGGCGGCGCCGCGCGATCGTGCAGGCCCGCGAAGGAGAACTCACATGAAACCTCGTCACAAGCGGGCCGCCATCGCGGTCGGCGTGCTGGCGGCCGTCGGCGTCGCCGTGGCCCTGGTGCTCAATGCCTTCAACAGCAACCTCGTGTTCTTCTACACGCCGTCGCAGATCGCATCGAAGGAAGCGCCGCAGGGCAAGACCTTCCGCGTCGGCGGCCTGGTGCAGGCCGGCACCGTGCAGCGCGACGGCGTGACCGTGCGCTTCACCGTCACCGACACCGCGCAGACCGTGCCGGTGCGCTATGAGGGCGTGCTGCCCGACCTCTTCAAGGAAGGCAAGGGCGTGGTGGCGCAGGGCCAGCTCGGCCCCGACGGCGTCTTCGTCGCGCGCGAGGTGCTGGCCAAGCACGACGAGAACTACATGCCGCCCGAGGCCGCGGCGGCGCTGAAGAACGCCGGCAAGACCTCCAGCCACACGGCGCAGACGCTGGTCATGGGGAACGGCAAGTGATCCCCGAGCTCGGCCACCTCTGCCTCTTCTTCGCCCTCGCCGCCGCGCTGGCGCAGGGCGTGCTGCCGCTGGCCGGCGCGCAGCGCGGGCGCAGCGACTGGATGGCGCTGGCGCGGCCGCTGGCCTGGACGCAGGCCTTCTTCGTCGTCACCGCCTTCGCCTGCCTGGCGGCCTCGTTCCTGCGCAACGACTTCTCGGTGCTGTACGTGGCGTCGAACTCGAACTCGGCGCTGCCGGTGTACTACCGCTTCGCCGCGGTCTGGGGCGGCCACGAAGGCTCGCTGCTGCTGTGGATGCTGATGCTCAACGTCTGGAGCGTGGCCGTGGCGCGCTACAGCCAGCGACTGCCGCTGGCCTTCGCGGCGCGCATCCTGTCGGTGATGGGGCTGGTGGCGGTGGGCTTCCTGCTCTTCATGCTGCTCACCTCCAACCCCTTCGACCGCCTGATCCCGGCCGCCGCCGACGGCCGCGACTTGAACCCGCTGCTGCAGGACCCGGGCATGGTCATCCACCCGCCGATGCTCTACATGGGATACGTCGGCTTCTCGGTGGCCTTCGCCTTCGCCATCGCGGCACTGCTGGGCGGCAACCTCGACGCCGCCTGGGCGCGCTGGACGCGGCCGTGGACCACGGCGGCGTGGATCTTCCTCACCTTCGGCATTGGTCTGGGCAGCTGGTGGGCCTACAACGAGCTGGGCTGGGGCGGCTGGTGGTTCTGGGACCCGGTGGAAAACGCGTCGTTCATGCCCTGGCTGGCCGGCACGGCGCTCATCCACTCGCTGGCGGTGAGCGAGAAGCGCGGCAGCTTCAAGGTCTGGACGGTGTGGCTGTCGATCATGGCCTTCTCGCTGTCGCTGCTGGGCACCGTCCTCGTGCGCTCGGGCGTGCTGAGCTCGGTGCACGCCTTCGCCACCGACCCGCGGCGCGGCCTCTTCATCCTCGCCTTCCTGATCATCGTCATCGGCAGCTCGCTGGCCCTCTTCGCCTGGCGCGCGCCCAAGGTCGGGCTCGGGCAGCGCTTCGGCCTGCTGTCGCGCGAGTCGCTGCTGCTGGTCAACAACA
>CAIWPS010000439.1 GCA_903914615.1 uncultured beta proteobacterium
AGCGCTGCATGGCGCTGGCGCGCAAGGTCGGCCCCGACCTGATGGACGACAAGCCGGTGGGCATGCTGGCCCGCTTGGCCTATGTGGCGGGCGACCTGTGCGTCTACGGCCCGCTGCGCAACACCCTGGGCTTCTCGCGCGTTCGCGTGGCCTACACGGCGGGCGAGGCCATCGGGCCCGACCTCTTCACCTTCTACCGCTCCATCGGCATCAACCTGAAGCAGCTCTACGGCAGCACAGAGACCGCCGTCTTCGTCTGCCTGCAGCCCGACAACCAGGCCCGCGCCGACACGGTCGGCGTACCCATCGCCGGCGTCGAGATCCAGGTCGCCGCCAACGGCGAGGTGCTGGTGAAGAGCCCCGGCCTGCTCAAGGAGTATTACAAGAACCCGGCCGCGACCGCCGAGGTGCTGACCGCCGACGGCTGGTACCACACCGGCGACGCCGGCTTCCTCGACGCCGGCGGCCACCTGAAGATCATCGACCGCGCCAAGGACGTCGGCCGGCTGATCGGCGGCGACAACGACGGCGCGCTGTTCGCCCCGAAGTACGTCGAGAACAAGCTCAAGTTCTTCCCCTTCATCAAGGAGGCGGTGGCCTTCGGCGACAAGCGCGAGAAGGTCTGCGCCTTCGTCAACATCGACTTCGAGGCCGTGGGCAACTGGGCCGAGCGGCGCAACCTGCCCTACGCCGGCTACCTGGACCTGGCGGGCAAGCCCGCCGTGCTGGAACTCATCCGCGACTGCGTGGAAAAGGTCAACGCCGATCTGGCCGCCGACGCGCTGCTGGCCGGCAGCCAGATCAGCCGCTTCCTGGTGCTGCACAAGGAACTCGACGCCGACGACGGCGAGCTCACGCGCACGCGCAAGGTGCGGCGCGGCTACATCGGCGAGAAGTTCCAGCTGCTGGTCGACGCCCTGTACGGCGGCAAGGCCGAGCAGTACATCGAGACCGCGGTGAAGTTCGAGGACGGGCGCAGCGGCAGCGTCGCGGCGACGCTGAAGATCATCGACGCCAAGACCTTTCCTGCGCTGCGGAGGGCGGCATGAGCCCGCGCGGCCGCCCGAAGGGCTCATGCCGGCGTGCGCAGCACGAAGGCACCCCAGTGAGCGGCGAGGGCTTCCCGAGCGCGAATTCCCGCCTGGCGGGACCGCGCGCCGCGCGTGGGGTGCGCCAATGAGCGGTGAACGTCGCATCGGCGAGGTCGTGCTCGAGGTCAGGAACATCAGCCTGCGCTTCGGCGGCGTGAAGGCGCTCACCGACATCAGCTTCGACGTCCGCGAGCACGAGGTGCGCGCCATCATCGGGCCCAATGGCGCGGGCAAGAGCAGCATGCTCAACTGCATCAACGGCGTCTATGCGCCGCAGGAAGGGCAGATCCACTTCCGCGGCCAGGCCTTCAGCGCCATGAACAGCCGCCAGGTGGCCGAGCTCGGCGTGGCACGCACCTTCCAGAACCTGGCGCTGTTCAAGGGCATGAGCGTGCTCGACAACATCATGAGCGGGCGCAACCTGCGCATGCACACGAACCTGTTCCAGCAGGCGCTGCGCAACCCCTGGTTCGGCGCCGCCGAGCGCGAGGAGACCGAACACCGCGAGTTCGTCGAGAAGATCATCGACTTCCTCGAGATCCAGGCCTGGCGCAAGACCCCCGTCGGCCGCCTGCCCTACGGCCTGCAGAAGCGCGTCGACCTCGGCCGCGCGCTCGCGATGGAGCCGCAGATGCTGCTGCTGGACGAGCCGATGGCGGGCATGAACGTCGAGGAGAAGCAGGACATGAGCCGCTTCATCCTGGATGTGAACGACGAGTACGGCACGACCATCATCCTCATCGAGCACGACATGGGCGTGGTGATGGACATCAGCGACCGCGTCGTGGTGCTGGACTACGGCAAGAAGATCGGCGACGGCACACCGCAGGAAGTGCGGTCCAGCCCCGAGGTCATCAGCGCCTACCTGGGGGCTTCGCACTGATGGGCCCGTTCCTGGAAACGCTGCTCGGCGGCCTGATGACCGGCGTGCTCTATTCCCTGGTCGCCTTGGGCTTCGTGCTCATCTTCAAGGCCAGCGGCGTCTTCAATTTCGCCCAGGGCGCGATGGTGCTGTTCGCGGCGCTGGCAATGGCGCGCTTTTCCACCTGGCTGCCCAGGCTGCTGGGCTTCGACAGCCAGGTTCTGGCCAACGTGCTCGCCTTCGCCGCGGCGATGGTGGTGATGGTGGCGGTGGCCTGGGTCATCGAACGGCTGGTGCTGGGCAGGCTCGTCAACCAGGAAGGCGTGACGCTGCTGATGGCCACGCTGGGCATCGCCTACTTTCTCGACGGCTTCGGCCAGACCCTGTTCGGCAGCGACATCTACAAGATCGACATCGGCCTGCCCAAGGACCCGATCTTCCTGCTCGAGAACACCTTCCAGGGTGGCATCCTGGTCAACAAAGAGGACCTCTACGCGGCGCTGATCGCCGCAGCGCTGGTGGCGGCCTTGAGCCTGTTCTTCCAGAAGACGGCCACCGGCCGCGCGCTGCGCGCCGTGGCCGACGACCACCAGGCGGCGCAGAGCATCGGCATCCCGCTGGCGCGCATCTGGGTCATCGTCTGGAGCGTCGCCGGCTTCGTCGCGCTGGTGGCGGGGATGATCTGGGGCAGCAAGCTGGGCGTGCAGTTCTCGCTGGCGCAGGTGGCGCTGAAGGCTCTGCCGGTGGTCATCCTGGGCGGCCTCACTTCGGTGCCGGGCGCCATCGTCGGCGGGCTCATCATCGGCGTCGGCGAGAAGCTGTCCGAGGTCTACATCGGCCCGCTGGTGGGTGGCGGCATCGAGACCTGGTTTGCCTACGGGCTGGCCCTTGCCTTCCTGCTCGTCAGGCCGCAGGGCCTGTTCGGCGAGAAGATCATCGATCGGGTC
>CAIWPS010000440.1 GCA_903914615.1 uncultured beta proteobacterium
ATGTACCTGGTGCAGGACATCGTCGTCAACCACACCGGCAACTACTTCACCTACCGCGACCGCTGGAACGCCGCCGACCCGGCGCAGGGCTGGGAAGCCCACGACGCCACGCCGCCGGTGCCGCGGCCCTCGCAGCCGCCCTTCGACCGCAACGACCCGCGCGACCCGGCGCAGCAACTGCTGGGCATCTACCACTGGACGCCGGATGTCGTCGATTACCAGGACCGGCGCCAGGAGCTGACCTACCAGATGTCGGGCCTGGACGACCTGAACACCGAGAACCCGCTGGTGCGGCGCGCGCTGCGCCAGAGCTACGGCCACTGGATCCGCGAGGTCGGCGTCGATGCCTTCCGTGTCGACACCGCGTTCTACGTGCCGCCGGAATACTTCCTCGACTTCCTGCAGGCCCGCGACGCCCAGGCACCGGGCATCGCCGAGGTGGCGCGGCGCACCGGGCGGCGGCAGTTCCTGGTCTTCGGCGAAGGCTTCGGCATCGACCGCCCGGGGCAGGACCGGCAGGCGCGCAAGATCGAGAGCTACATGACCGGCGCCCAGGGCCAGCCGCTGCTGCCGGGGATGCTCAACTTCCCGCTCTATGGCGCCCTGGGCGACGTCTTCGCGCGCGGCCGCCCCAGCGCCGAGCTGGGCGAGCGCATCACGCGCATGGTGCAGTTGCACGCGCGGCCGCACCTGATGCCCAGCTTCGTCGACAACCACGATGTCGACCGCTTCCTGGCAGGCGGCAACGAGGCCGGGCTGAAGCAGGCGCTGCTGGCGCTGATGACCCTGCCCGGCATCCCCGTCATCTACTACGGCACCGAGCAGGGCTACACCGAGCCGCGGGCGGCCATGTTCGCGGCGGGCTATGCCTCGGGCGGACGCGACCGCTACGACACCGCCGCGCCGCTGTACCGCAGCATCGCCGAGATGACGGCGCTGCGCCGGTCGCAGCGGCTGTTCTCGCGCGGCCGCCCCACCGTGCTGGCTGGCAACGCGGCGCGCGCCGGCGCGCTGGCCTGGCGCACGGACCACGCCGGGCAGCGCGCCTTCGTCGTCTTCAACACTGCCGAGCACGCGACGCTGCTGCCCAACCTGGCGACGGGCCTGCCCGCCGGCACGGTGCTGCAGGGGCTGTACGGCATCGGTGGCAGGCCGCACGACCTCGTCGTCGGGCCGCAGGGCCTCGTGACGCTGCGTCTGGCGCCGCGCAGCGGGCAGGTCTGGAAGGCCACGGCGCGGCGTGCGGCGTCCGCGCCCGCCCGCGCCTTCGTGGGCCTGGATGCGCCGGCGGCGGCGACGGCGGATGGCGACTTCACGGTGGGCGGCCAGGCTCGAGGCACGGCAGGCCTGCGGCTGGTGGTCGACGGCGACCTGGCCGGCGCACGCCCCGTCGCGGTGGGCGCCGACGGCCGCTGGCAGGCGGTGGTGGACACCGCGGCGATGGTCGACCCGCAGGTGCAGCACAGCGTCGTCGCCTGGGCCGAAGGGCAGGCGACCTCGCCGGCACGCAGCTTCCGCGTCGAGCGCGCATGGCAGCTCCTGGCCGACGTGCCCGACCCGGCGGGCGACGACACCGGTCCGCAAGGCGGCTACGTCTACCCCAGCGACGAAGGCTGGGGGCGGGCCCATCTGCTGGACCTGCGGCGCGTGCGCGTGCGCGGCGCCGGCGGGGCGCTGCAGCTGGAGCTGACCCTGCCTGGCGTGTCGCAGGCCTGGAACCCGCCCAACGGCTTCGACCACGTGGCCTTCACCGTCTTCATCGAGCTGCCCGGCCGCGACGACGGCGCCACCGTGATGCCGCTGCAGAACGCCAGCCTGCCGGCCGGCATGCGCTGGCACCTGCGCCTGCGCGTCGGTGGCTGGACCAACGCGCTCTATGGCTGGCGGGGCGCCTCGGCAACGCAGGAGGGCACGCCGGTGACGCCGGCTGCCACGGTGCAGGCCGACGCGGCCGCGGGCACCGTGACCCTGACGCTGCCGGCCGCGGCGCTGGGCGGTGGCCCGCTGCGCGGCGCCAGGGTCTACGTCACCACCTGGGACTACGACGGCGGCTACCGCGCGCTGGCGCCGGCGGTGCAGCCCTATGCCTTCGGCGGCGGGCCGGTCGACGGCCCGAAGGTGATGGACGACAGCGCCGTCATCGTGCTGCCCTGAGCGTTCAGGGCAAGAAAAAAGGCAGGCGCCAGGCGCCTGCCTTCTTCAGTGGCGGCAGCGGATTACTTCGCGGCCGAGGCGGCCTTGGCGGGGGCGGCCTTCTTTTCGGTCTTGGCCTTCTTGGCCTTCTTCGGGGCGCTGGCGGCGGACGCAGCGGCGTCGGCCTTCATCGGGGCGCCACCGGTGTGCGAAGCGGCCTGGGCGCCGAAGGCGAAGGCGGTGAGGATGAGGGCGGAGAGGAGCTTGGTCATGGAGATGTCTCGCGGGTTTGGAGGGGGTGGGGACTCGGCGTGCCCAGCGCTCGGGCTGGGTCGGTGCTTGTCTTGGCGACGAACCCGGAGGTTGCCGCTGTCCGACCGCAGTTCAACGCGGCAGCGCCGGATCGGTTGACAGTGCGCCTGCGCACCGGGCGGGCATCCGTCCGGGCCGCCGCGGAGGCACGGACGGGGCCGGCTACCATGGTTGCCTTGCGCCCCCTGTTGTCCTTCTCGCTGTCCTGCCTGCTGTTCGCGGGCGCCGCCCCCCGGGCCGGGGCCGAGCCCTACACGCCCAGCGCCGACAGCCAGGTGCTGGCCACCGTGCCGGCCCGCGCCACCGACCCGCGGGCGCGCGAACTGGTGGCCCTGCGCGCGGCCTGGCGCGCCAACCCGCAGGACCTGGACGCGGCCGTGCGGCTGGCCCGCCGCTACTTCCAGGAGGTCGGCGCCGAGGGCGACCCGCGCTACGTCGGCTACGCCCAGGCGGCGCTGCAGCCCTGGTGGGCGCTGGACGACCCGCCGGTGCCCGTGCGCGTGCTGCGCGCGCTGTTGCTGCAGTTCGACCACCGCTTCGGCCCCGCGCTGGCCGACCTGGACGCGGCGCTGCGCGAGGACCCGGACAACGGCGAGGCCTGGTCCTGGCGCACCGCGATCCTGATGGTGCAGGCCGACTACGCCGGGGCGCGCGAGGGCTGCGCCCACATGGCACCGCTGACGACGCCGCTGGTGGCGGCGGCCTGCCGCGCGCAGGTCGACGCCAGCACGGGCCACGCGGGTGCTGCTGCCGCCGCCTTGGACGCCGCACTGCGCGCCGCCACCGATGCCGGCGCCGACGAGCGACTGTGGTGCCTGACGCGGCTGGCCGAGATCGACGAACGGCTGGGCCGCTACGAGGCCGCCGAGGCCGCCTTCCGCGCCGCCATGGCGCTCGGCGTGCCCGACGTCTACCTGCTCGGCGCCTATGCCGACTTCCTGCTCGACCGCGGCCGCCAGGCCGAGGTGCTGGCACTGCTGCGGGACAAGGAGCGCGCCGACGTGCTGCTGCTGCGCCTGGCGCAGGCCGCCAAGGCCTCGGGCAGCGCCGAAGCGCCGCGCTACACGCGTGAACTGGCGGCGCGCTTCGACGCCGCGCGGCGCCGCGGCGACACCACGCACCGCAAGGAAGAGTCGCGCTTCACGCTGG
Source organism: uncultured beta proteobacterium (assembly GCA_903914615.1). Classification (GTDB taxonomy): domain Bacteria; phylum Pseudomonadota; class Gammaproteobacteria; order Burkholderiales; family Burkholderiaceae_C; genus Rubrivivax. The sequence continues at coordinate 3,595 of CAIWPS010000440.1, forward strand.
CGGTGCTGGGCGACGTGCCGCGCGCGCTGGCGCTGGCGCGCGAGAACTACGCCCAGCAGCGCGAGCCCATCGACGCCCGCATCCTGATGGAAGCGGCGCTGGCCGCGCGCGACGCCGCGGCGGCGCAGCCGGCGCTGGACTGGATGGCCGCCAGCGGCATCGAGAGCGCGGCGCTGCAGCCGCTGGCTGCGCAGCTGAAGGGCTTGCGGTGAACGCGGTGTGCCGATGGCTTGCTGCCGTCGCCTGCGCCCTGGCCGCCGGCGCGGCGCTGGCGCACAAGCCATCGGACAGCTACCTCAGCGTCACCGTGCAGGACGGCCAGGTCAGCGGCCGCTGGGACATCGCGCTGCGCGACCTCGACTTCGCCATCGGCCTGGACGCCGACGGCGACGGCCGCATCACCTGGGGCGAGGTGCGCCGGCGCCATGCCGACATCGCCGCCTATGCCGCGGCGCGGCTGGCAGTGGTCGCCGACGGCGCGCCCTGCCGGCTGGAGATCGGTGCCCAGCAGGTCGACGAGCACACCGACGGCGCCTACACCGTGATGCCGCTGCGGTTCAGCTGCCCGCAGCCGCTGCAGCGCACGCTGACGCTGGAGTACACGCTCTTCTCAGACCTCGACCCCCAGCACCGCGGGCTGCTGAACCTGACGGTGCAGGGCGCCACGCGCACCGCCATCTTCGGGCCGCAGGCGGCGCGCCAGAGCTTCGAGCTCGCCGGCACCAGCCGCTGGACGCAGCTCGGGGACTACCTGCGCGAGGGCGTCTGGCACATCTGGGTCGGCTTCGACCACATCCTCTTCCTGCTCTCGCTGCTGCTGCCCGCGGTGGGCATTTGGGCGGGGCGGCGCTGGCAGCCGGTGGAGCGCTTCGGACAGGCCTTCTGGGACGTGCTGCGCATCGTCACCGCGTTCACGGTGGCGCATTCCATCACCCTGTCGCTGGCGACGCTGGGGTGGGTCTCGCTGCCGTCGCGGCTGGTCGAGTCGTCGATCGCGGCCAGCGTGGTGCTGGCGGCGCTGAACAACGTCTTCCCGGTCTTCCACGGCCGGCGCTGGATGGTGGCCTTCGCCTTCGGTCTCATCCACGGCTTCGGCTTCGCCAGCGTGCTCGTCGACCTCGGCCTGCCGCAGGGCGCGCTGGCGCTGGCGCTGCTGGGCTTCAACCTGGGCGTGGAATGCGGCCAGCTCGCCATTGTCGCGGCCTTCCTGCCGCTGGCCTTCGCGGTGCGGCGCAGCTGGTTCTACCGCCGCGCGGTGCTGGTCGGCGGTTCGCTGGTCATCGCCGCGGTGGCGGCGGCCTGGTTCGTGGAAAGGGCGTTCAACGTCAAGTGGCTGCCGTTCTGAAGGGTCCGGGCCAGCCCGCGGGCCGTCAGCGGCCGTGCTGTTCCAGCGCCGCCGCGGCGCCGCTCAGCGCCGCCAGCGTGTCGGTGATGAGCGCGGTCGGAATGGCCTGCAGGTAGCCCTGGAACCGGCCCTTGGCCTCGAAGCGTTCGCGGAACGCCGACGCGAAGAAGCGCTCGCCCATCCGCGGCACGATGCCGCCGCCGATGTAGACGCCGCCGCGCGCGCCCAGCACCAGCGCCACGTTGCCGGCGAAGCTGCCCAGCAGGGCGCAGAAGGCGTCGACGCTGCGGCTGCAGGCCTCGTCGCTGCCGGCCAGGCCGCGCTCGACGATCTCGTCGGCCGCCAGCCGCACGCCCGGCTGCCCCAGCACGTCCATCACCGCCCCGTGCAGCACCGGCAGGCCGATGCCCGAGAGCAGCCGCTCGGCCGAGACATGGGCATGGCTGCGCCATACCGCGGCCAGCAGCGCGGCCTCGAAGGCGTCGCAGGGGGCCACGCTGGCGTGTCCTCCCTCGCCCGGCACCGCCACCCAGCCGTGCGGCGTGGGCAGCAGGCCGGCCACCCCCAGCCCGGTGCCCGGGCCGATGACGGCCAGCGCCCCGACCGCCGGCGCGGCCAGGGTGCCGATGGGTCGCAACTGCGCCGCGCTGAGGTGCGGCAGCGAAAGTGCCAGGGCTTCGAAATCGTTGAGCAGCAGCAGCGCGTCGAGCGCGAGATCGGCCTGCGTGGCCGCGCGCGAGAAGGCCCAGCCGCTGTTGGTGAAGGCGATGCGGTCGCCGCCGACGGCCGTGGCCACGGCAAAGGCGCCCGCCCGTGGCGGCTGGTAGGCCGCGCCCAGGGTCTGCGCCAGCTGCGCCAGGTAGGCTGCGGCGGCCTGCACCGGGCCGGCATGGTCGGCACCGCGCAGGGTGGCGACATGTTCCACGCGCGCGCTGCCGGCGGCCAACCAGCCGAATCGGGCGTTGGTGCCGCCGATGTCGGCCACCAGCCAGGGCCGGGGCAGCCCGGCGGGGGGGCGCTCAGCAGCGGGGCGGCTCAGGTCGTTGATCGCATTCATGCAGGAAGGAATCGTCACTGGGGCGTTGGCGACAGGGCCGCAACGCCTCATTCTGGGGCGTGGATCGGCAGGACGGTAGCAAAACTACAGCACCCGAACAAGGGTTCAAACGAGAGGCCGGGAGCTCCGGTCAAGCCGGTCCTGATCGGAACTCAGGGAAACCATGTAGCCAAGCTACAGGGTTTGCATGGCACCAGCGCCTTGGGGCGACAGGCCTGCGTCTTGCACAATGCAAGTCAGGCGCCAACGCCGAACCGCCAGCCCTCCATGAGCCCGAACGCCAGCCCGCGCCTGCTTGCCGACATCGGCGGCACCTACGCCCGCTTCACCATCGAGACCGCGCCCGGCCGCTTCGAGCAGCTGGCGTCGCTGCGCTGTGCCGAGCATGCCGACTTCCACGCCGCCGTGACGGCCTACCTCGCGGGCCTGCCCGCGGGCCTGGCCGCCAGCATCGAGCACGCCGCCATCGCCATTGCCAACCCGGTGGAAGGCGACGAAGTGCGGATGACGAACTACCACTGGCGCTTCTCCAGCGAGCAGATGCGCCAGCGCCTGGGCCTGCAGACGTTGGTGGTGGTCAACGACTTCACGGCGCTGGCGATGGCGCTGCCGCGGCTGGCGCCATCGCAGCGGCGCCAGGTGGGCGGCGGCAGCGCGCGCGAGCACAGCGTGGTCGGGGTGCTGGGGGCCGGCTCGGGCCTGGGCGTGAGCGGGCTCATCCCGGTGGGGCCGGCGGCGCAGTCGGGCTACGTGGCGCTGGGCACCGAAGGCGGCCACACCAGCTTCGCGCCGCGCGACGAGCGCGAGATCGTCATCCTGCGCCATGCCCAGGCGCAGTTCGGTCATGTCTCCTTCGAGCGCCTGCTCTCCGGCCCCGGCCTGGAACTGATCCACGACGCCCTGCGCGCACACGCCGGCCTGCCGGCCCAGCCGCTGGCCGCGCCCGAGATCACGCGCCGCGCCCAGGCCGGCAACGACGCGCCCTGCGCGGAAGCACTGCAGGCCTTCTGCGCCGTGCTCGGCACCGCGGCGGCCAACCTGGCGGTGACGCTGGGTGCGTTCGGCGGCATCTACATCGGCGGCGGCATCGTGCCGCGGCTGGGGGCCTACTTCGACCGCTCGCCGTTCCGTGCGCGCTTCGAGGACAAGGGCCGCTTCAGCGACTACCTGCAGGGCATCCCCACCTTCGTCATCACGGCCGAGCAGGCCACCTTCGTCGGCGCCTCGGCAATCCTGGCGGCGCAGCTGCACGAGCGCCAGATCGACCAGGACACCGCGCTGCTGGGCCAGATCCAGCGCAGCCGCGACAGCCTCTCGCCGGCCGAGAAGCGCGTCGCCGACCATGTGCTGGCGCACCCTCGCTCGGCGCTGTCGGACCCCATCGCCGAGATCGCGCGCGCGGCCCAGGTCAGCCAGCCGACGGTGATCCGCTTCTGCCGCAGCCTGGGCTGCGAGGGCCTGTCGGACTTCAAGCTGCGGCTGGCGTCGGGGTTGTCGGGCGCCATCCCGCTCACGCACACCCAGGTCACCGGCACCGACTCGGTGCTGGAGCTGGGCGTGAAGGTGCTGGGCAACACCGCCAGTGCCATCCTGCAGGTGCGCGAGCAGCTCAACCGCGACATGCTCGTGCGTGCCATCGAACTGCTGGCGGCGGCGCAGCGCATCGAGTTCTTCGCCGTCGGCCACTACGGCGTGGTGGCCGACGACGCGCAGTACAAGTTCCTGCGCTTCGGCGTGCCCAGCGCCAGCTACACCGACGCGCGGCTGCAGGTGCTGGCGGCCAACGTGCTGCGGCCGACCGACGTGGCCGTCATCATCAGCAGCAGCGGCCGCATCGACGACCTGCTGGCCGTGGCCGACCGCGCACGCGAACGCGGCGCGCCGGTGCTGGCGATCACCGCCAGCCACTCGCCGCTGGCCAAGAAGGCCGACGTGGCGCTGATCGTGGACCACGTGGAGGACGTGGCCACCCACGTACCCATGGTCAGCCGCATCCTGCACCTGCTGGTCATCGACATCCTGGCCGTCGGCGTGGCCATGCGCCTGGGCCAGGCGGGCGGCGACGGCCTGGCCCAGGCGGGCGGCGCCAGCCTGGACGACGCGCCGCCCTTGCCGGCGCCGCAGCCGGCGGCGCACCGCGTCGCGCCGGGCATCAGCACGGCGGGGCCGCTGGCGCGGCTTACCTCACACAGCCGCTGAAGCCGCCTCGGTAGAATCCGGCCGCTTCCGAGGAGCGTTGCAACGGACCGCCTGCCATTCGTGGCGTCGGCGCCCGCCAGGCTCGGAGGCGCCGGCGCAGTCCGCCCGGCCCGCAACGGCGCTCATTCCAACCCTGGGATGAGCCTCATGTCCGACCCCGCCGCCGTACCGACCGTCCAGCCCATGCGCCTGTCGGGCCTGGAGCCCGTGCTCATCGGCGCCGGCTCGCTGTTCGTCAACATCGGCGAGCGCACCAACGTCACCGGCTCCAAGGCCTTCGCACGCATGATCCTCGAAGGCCGCTTCGAGGATGCCCTCAGCGTCGCGCGCCAGCAGGTCGAGAACGGCGCCCAGGTCATCGACATCAACATGGACGAGGCGATGCTGGACAGCGCCGCGGCGATGGAGCGCTTCCTCAAGCTCATCGCCGGCGAACCCGAGATCGCGCGCGTGCCGATCATGATCGACAGCAGCAAGTGGAGCGTGATCGAGACCGGCCTGAAGTGCATCCAGGGCAAGGGCATCGTCAACAGCATCTCGCTCAAGGAAGGCGAGGCCGAGTTCAGGCGCCAGGCCGCGCTGGTGCGCCGCTACGGCGCCGCCACGGTGGTGATGGCCTTCGACGAGCAGGGCCAGGCCGACACCTACGCGCGCAAGACCGCGATCTGCCAGCGCGCCTACCGCATCCTGGTCGACGAGGTCGGTTTCCCGGCCGAGGACATCATCTTCGACCCCAATATCTTCGCCATCGCCACCGGCATCGAGGAGCACGACAACTACGCCGTCGACTTCATCGAGGCCACGCGCTGGATCAAGACGCATCTGCCCGGCGCCAAGGTCAGCGGCGGCGTCAGCAACGTCTCGTTCAGCTTCCGCGGCAACGACCCGGTGCGCGAGGCCATCCACACGGTCTTCCTCTACCACGCGATCAAGGCGGGGCTGGACATGGGCATCGTCAACGCCGGCATGGTCGGCGTCTACGACGATCTCGACCCCGTGCTGCGCGAGCGCGTCGAGGACGTGGTGCTGAACCGGCGCAAGGACGCCGGCGAGCGCCTCGTCGAGGTCGCCGAATCGGCCAAGGGGATGTCCAAGGACGAGAGCGCGCGACTGGCCTGGCGTGCCGGCAACGTCGACGAGCGCCTCTCGCACGCGCTCGTCCACGGCATCACCGAATTCATCGTTG
>CAIWPS010000441.1 GCA_903914615.1 uncultured beta proteobacterium
GTGGCGGCGGTCGCGCAGACCCTGGGCCTGAGCATCTCCGACCGCGAATCCGGCCCCTCGGCGCTGGCTGCAGCGCTGGCCGGGCGCGAAGCGCTGCTGGTCGTGGACAACTGCGAGCACCTGCTCGACGCCGTGGCCGCGCTGCTGGGGCCGCTGCTGGCCGCCGCGCCCGGCCTGCATGTGCTGGCCACCAGCCAGGAGCCGCTGCGCCTGGCGGCGGAGCAGCAGTTCCGGCTCAACCCGCTTGCCGTGCCGGCCGACGCACAGACGCCGAACGCACGCAGTTTCGGCGCGCTGGCCCTGCTGGTCGCGCGCGTGCGCAGCGTGGCGCCGAACTACGCGCTGGGCGACGCCGACCTGCCGCTGGCCATCGACCTGTGCCGCCGCCTGGACGGCCTGCCGCTGGCCATCGAGCTGGCGGCCGCGCGCGTGCCCTTGCTGGGCCTGCGCACGGTGCACGACCGCCTGGACGAGCGCTTCAGGCTGCTCACCGCCGGCGCGCGCACGGCCCTGCGCCGCCACCAGACGCTGCGCGCCGCGCTGGCGTGGAGCCACGGCCTGCTGGACGACACACAGCGCGCCGTCTTCATGCGCCTGGGCGTCTTCAGCGGCGGCTTCACGATGGCGCTGGCGCAGGCCCTGTGCACGGACGAACAGCGCGACGAATGGAGGGTGCTGGAGGCGCTGGCGGCCCTGGTGGAGAAGTCGCTGGTGGTCGCCGAGGCGGGCGCCGTGCAGCGCTACCGCCTGCTGGAATCGGCCCGCGCCTACGCGCTGGAGCAGCTGGCCGCGGCGCGCGAGACTGCAACCCTGCTGCAGCGGCATGCATCGACGATGCTGGCCCACCTGCGGCGCGTCGACGACGCCAACATGGACGGCGAGCTGCGAACCGACGAGTACGCCGCGCAGGTGCTGCCCGAGCTGGACAACCTGCGCGCCGCCTACGCCTGGGCGGCGGGCCGCGACGGCGACCGCGCGCTGGCCGTCGGCCTGGCGGCGCATGTCGGTTCGCTGCTCGACTACAGCCTGGAGTTCGTGGACTGGATGCTCGAGCAGCGCCCTCGCGTCGCCACCAGCGGCGTCGACCAGGCTACGGTGGCGCGTTTCCAGCGCGGTCTGGCAGCCAGCAACATGTCCGGCTTCGCCACCACCGCGGAGCAACTGGATGCCGCGCAACAGGCGGCAGCGCTTTACCAGGCCCTGGGTTGGCCGAAGCGCATCGTGCAGGCTCTGCGGCGGGTGCTGGTATCGGCCGTCGCCCTGGGCAAGCCGGCGCTCGCCGCCGCGGCCATGGCCGAGATGCAGGCCCTGGTGCAATCCGATTGGGGCCCGGAGTTCCAGATGATGCTGCTGCACCAGCGCGCGCTGGTGGCCCGCGGCGCGGGCCAGCTCGACACCACGGAGGCGCTGTACCGTGAGTCGCTGCGGCTGGCGCGGGACGTCTTCGGCGATTGGCGACTCGAAGTCATCGAACAGACGTGTCTGGCCGATGTGATCTGGCAGGCCGGCCGCCACGCCCAGGCCCTGGCCTTGCTCGACGAACTGCTGTTGGGGCTGGAGACCCGGCCGGCATCGGACTACGAGCTCATCGATGCGCTGGAGACCAAGCTCCTGCTCCTCAGCGACATGGGTGACATTGCCGGGGCTGCGGCCACGGCACGCATCGCCCTGCCGGTGATGAGCCGCATGCCGCGCATCATCCTGTCGGGGATGGCCCATCTGCTGCTTCAGCTGTGCCGGCCCGACGCGGCGGCCCGCGCCCTCGGCGCCTTCGAGGCGCGTTGCCGCGCCGGGCTGGAACCGTGGGAGCCCTTCTGGCAGAAGCGCATGCTTGCAGCCACCCGCGCCAGCCTCGAATCGGCGCTGGCACCGGACGTCCTGTCGGCGCTGCAGGCCGCGGGACAGGGGATGGACCGGGGCGGCATCTGTGCGCTGCTGGCCGAGGCCCTGGCCGGCTGGGACGGGGCGGGCGCCTGAGCCGCGGCCGGCAAATCCGCGCACCCTGCCGCAGCGCTGGCACGGGCCTTGCACGGCTGCGGGACAATCCGCCGCTCATCACCGAGGAGTCCCGA
>CAIWPS010000442.1 GCA_903914615.1 uncultured beta proteobacterium
CCAGGAACTGCCGCCGCCCGGTGCGCCGCGCCACTTCGGCGATGCCCGGTGCCCGGGCTTCGCGGGCCTGCAGGAAGTCGAGGAAGTATTCCGGCGGCACGTAGAACGCGGTGTCGACACGGAAGGCGTCGACGCCGACCTCGCGGATCCAGTGGCCGTAGCTCTGGCGCAGCGCGCGCCGCACCAGCGGGTTCTCGGTGTTCAGGTCGTCCAGGCCCGACATCTGGTAGGTCAGCTCCTGGCGTCGGTCCTGGTAGTCGACGACGTCCGGCGTCCAGTGGTAGATGGCCAGCCGTTGCTGCGCCGGGTCGCGCGGGTCGTTGCGATCGAAGGGAGGCTGCGAGGGCCGCGGCACCGGCGGCGTGGCGTCGTGCGCTTCCCAGCCTTGCGCCGGGTCGGCGGCGTTCCAGCGGTCGCGGTAGGTGAAGTAGTTGCCGGTGTGGTTGACGACGATGTCCTGCACCAGGTACATGCCGCGGCGGTGCAGCGCGTCCGACAGGCGCCGGTAGTCGGCCAGCGTGCCCAGGTGGCGGTCCACCTGCATGAAGTTCTCGGCCCAGTAGCCGTGGTAGCCCGCGCTGTGGCCCGACGGGTCCAGCCACTGGTTGGCCACCGGCGGCGTGATCCACAGGGCCGTCGCCCCGAGGCCGCGGATGTAGCCCAGCCGCTGCGTCAGGCCAGCGAGGTCGCCGCCGTTGTAGCGGTCCTTGTCGCCAGCGCGGAACTCGCCGGCGCCCTGGTCGTTGTTGGCGGCGTCGCCGTCGGCAAAGCGGTCGGTGAGGACGAAGTAGACGATCTGGTCGCGCCAGTCGGGCGAGGGCACGTGCAGGCGCAGGCCGGGGGCCCCCGGGGCCGCGGCAGCCGCTGCGGCAGCCAGCCAGAGCCAGGCCGCGCAGGCCCGTGGCCAGGCCAGGACGTTGTTTTTGCGCACTGTAGTTTCGCTACAAGTTGGGCGATGTCAGGCCCGGTGGCGCCCGGTCCGGGCGCTCCGGATCGAGTTTACCTCGCAGTCGAGCCCTGGGAAAGCGGGGTTTGGCTCCTGAAAAAAGCACGGTCACAGGGTGTCACTAGGGTTTTCGCAGGTAGCACACGAATCTAGTTTTGGTACACAGTGCGTCCCGTCAACCCAATGCTTGGCGCCCGATCGGGGCGGCTGCCCGCAGCCGACGCCGACGGAGCGCGTGTCCTTTCCCGTGAGTCTCAGGAGACAAACATGACCCATACGACCCCCCGGCGTGCCCGCAACCGCGCCCTGATGCAGGCCACCCCGGTGGCCGCGGCCGTGGCGGCGCTGCTGTACGCCGGTTCGGCAGCGCACGCGCAGACGGCCCCGGCCACGGCCCCTGCGCCGGCTGCCCAGCCCGACGCGACGCCCTCGCAGACGATCACCGTCACCGGCATCCGGCGCGGCATCGAAAGCGCCATCAGCACGAAGAAGAACGCCGACGGCGTCGTTGAGGCGATCTCGGCCGAGGACATCGGCAAGCTGCCCGACACCACCCTGTCGGAATCGCTGGCCCGCCTGCCCGGCGTGACGACGCAGCGCGACCGCAACGGCAACGGCACCATCGTCAACATCCGCGGGCTTGATTCCGACTTCGCCGGCTACCTGCTCAACGGCCGCGAACAGAGCACCACCGGCGACAGCCGCGGCGTCGACCTCAGCGTCTACCCGGCCGAACTGATCGGCGGCGCTACCGTGTACAAGACCGCCGACGCCTCGCTAATGACGGCTGGCCTGTCAGGCGTCATCGACACCCGCCTCGTCGACCCGCTGGCCTTCGGCGGCCGCGTGCTCGCCGCCAACGTCAACAAGACCAAGACCGGCGTTGGCCTGCCCGTCACCGGCAGCGGCAAGCGCTACAGCTTCAGCTACATCGACCAGTTCGCCGACCGCACGCTCGGCCTGGCCATTGGCTTCGTGCATTCCGACGGCACCAGCAACTCGCTGGCCAATGGCAGCTGGAGCGGCTCCGGCCCGGCCACGCTGACCACGGGCGTGGTGGTGCCGAACGTGTCGGTCCCCTTCGGCGGCGGCCTGGGCTTCGAGAGCGACCGCATCACCGACAAGCGCGACGGCCTGGCCGCGGTGCTGGTCTACAAGCCCAACAAGGCCTTCTCGAGCGAGCTCGACATCTACAACGCCAAGATCAAGACGGCGACCAAGAAGGTCAAGGCCAACGCCGGCAACTTCACCTCGCTGACCAACGCCACCATCGTCGGCGGCGTGGTGCAGAGCGGCACCTTCGCGATGGCGCCGGGCGGCCTGGTGGCCTATAGCGAGAACATCTTCGACGACGACACCATCGAGTCGCTGGGCTGGAAGAGCACGCTGAAGTTCTCCGACAACTGGAGCGGCTCGCTCGACTTCAACCACAACTCGGCCAAGCGCATCGAGAAGGACATCGAGGTTTATGGTGGCATCGCCGGCGCCGACACGCTGAGCTTCACCAACGGCGGCGCCAACATCCCGCAATTCACGCTGGGCAATGCCGCCGCCTACGTCGACCCGACGCAGATCGCCATCCGCGACCAGTCGGGCTGGAGCGGCGTGAACTACCCCGCCGGCAGCCCCTTCGCCGGCCAGACTGTGCCGCAGGCCGGCTACGACAAGGGCCCGACCATCACCGACAAGATCGACGGCCTGCGCATGGACTTCAAGGGCAACCTGCCCGACAACATCGGCTTCACCGACATCCAGTTCGGCGCCAACTACAGCAAGCGCAGCAAGGACCGCATCACCGACGAAGGGCTGATCGTCTCGACCCAGCCCGGCGGTTACGGTCGCATCGCCTACCCGGGCGGCGCCTACGTGGCGACCAACGTCGGCGGCACGGGCCTGAACCTGCTCACCTTCGACCCGACGCAGGACCTATGGCCGGGCGCCACGCTGCTGCGCAAGTACAACAACGACATCCTGTCCAAGACCTGGACGGTGACCGAGAAGGTCACCACGGTCTACGCCAAGGCCAACATCGACACCACGCTGGCCGGTGTGCCGGTGAGCGGCAACGCTGGGGTGCAGCTGGTCAATACCGACCAAAGCTCGGCCGGCTACCGCGCCGGCGCCAGCTCCAGCGTCACGCTGACCAACCCGGCCAGCACGCTCAGCACCGACGGCGTCACCTACACCGACTTCCTGCCTGCGCTGAACCTGAAGGGTGACCTGGGCGGCGGCAACGTGCTGCGCCTGGGCCTGGGCAAACAGATGGCAAGGCCGAACATGACCGCCATGCGCAATGCCTTCAGCGCGGCGGTGGACCTCAACACCGGTGACGCAGCCTACAACCAGCTCGTCGGCTCGGCGGGAAACCCACGGCTGAAGCCCTTCAAGGCCACATCGCTGGATTTCAGCTACGAGAAGTATTTCGGCAATGCCGCCTACCTCAGTGCCGCGGCGTTCTACAAGAAGCTGGACACCTACATCACGCAGGAGACGATCCAGGGCTACGACTTCACCTCGGTGGCCAACCAGCTCGGCATCGCCATTCCCACGCCGGTGGTGGTCGGCGGCACGACCTACAAGGGCGGCCCGCTTGGCATCTACACCACCAGCGTCAACGGCACGGGCGGCAACATCAGCGGCATCGAACTGACGGCCTCGGTCCCGCTGAAGTTGGTCCTGCCGGTGCTTGACGGCTTCGGTATCCAGACCAGCTACTCGAACACCTCGAGCTCGGTGAACCTGCCCAACCTGATCGGTCTCAACCCGACGCAGGCGGTGCCGGCAGGCAACCAGACGATCTCGCTGCCCGGCCTGTCCAAGGTCAACGCCAAGTTCATGCTCTACTACGAGCGTTCCGGCTTCTCGGCATTCGTCGCCCAGAACTACCGCTCCACCTACGTCGGCACGGTCTCGAACACCACAGTCGGCGGCTATCCTTCTTTGGTCAACATCGCGGCCCAAGTCTGGGTTTCGGCGCAGGTCGGCTATGAGTTCCAGACCGGCATGTTCAAAGGCCTTGGCTTCCGTTTCGAGGGCAACAACATGAACAAGCCCATCTACCGCGAAATCAACAGCGACGGCACGACCAACAACACCAACCAGACCGGCGCGACTTACGCCTTCAAGCTGAACTACAAGTACCAGTAGAACCAGCTCGGCACAGGGGCCCTTTGCCGGCGGACGTCGGCCAGGGGCCCCTTGTCTTCGTGGTGCTGACAAGGCGCCAGCCGCTGCCCATAATTCCCTCCTCGACCCCCAGCCCCGCGCCATGGACACAAGCCTGAGCCCCAGCATCGTCATCGTCGGCGGCGGCACCTCGGGCTGGATGACCGCCGCGGCCCTGGCCAAGGTGCTTCAGGGCAGGTACCGCATCTCGCTGGTCGAGTCCGACGAGATATCGACCATCGGCGTCGGCGAGGCGACGATCCCGATGATCTCGCTCTTCAACCGCCTGCTCGACCTCGACGAGGACGAGTTCATGCGCCAGACGCAGGGCTCGTTCAAGCTCGGCATCGAATTCGTCAACTGGGCGCGGTTGGGCGACCGCTACATCCACGGCTTCGGCGTCGTCGGCCAGGAGAACGCCACCGTCGACTTCCACCAGTACTGGCTCAAGCAGTACCTGGCGGGCCAGGCCAGCGAGCTCGAGCAGTACTCGATCAACACCGCCGCCTGCCTGCAGAACAAGTTCATGCGGCCGCGGCTGGACATGCCCAATTCGCCGCTGTCGCAGATCGCCTACGCCTTCCACTTCGACGCCTCGCTGTACGCCAAATTCCTGCGCGGCTACAGCGAGGCGCGCGGCGTGCAGCGCATCGAGGGCCGCGTCACCGAGGTGCAGACGCGCGAGGGCGACGGCCATGTCACGGCGCTGGTGCTGCAGTCGGGCCAGCGCGTCGAGGGCGAGTTCTTCATCGACTGCTCGGGCTTTCGCGCCCTGCTCATCGAAGGTGCCCTGAATACCGGCTACGAGGACTGGTCGCACTGGCTGCCCTGCGACCGTGCCGTGGCCGTGCCTTGCGCATCGGTCGCCGAACTGACGCCCTACACGCGCTCCACCGCGCGCCAGGCCGGCTGGCAGTGGCGCATCCCGCTGCAGCACCGCATCGGCAACGGCCACGTCTTCTGCAGCAAGTACATCAGCGAGGACGAGGCCACGGCCGTGCTTCTGGGCAACCTGGACGGCGCGCCGCTGGCCGACCCACGGCCCATACGCTTCGTCACCGGCAAGCGCAAGCAGGCCTGGAACAGGAACGTGGTGTCCATCGGCCTGGCCTGCGGCTTCATCGAGCCGCTGGAATCGACCAGCATCCACCTCGTGCAGATGGGCATCGCGCACCTGCTCACGATGTTCCCCTCGGCCGGCTTCGAGGCCGCCGACCGCGAGCACTACAACCGCGCGATGGACCAGGAGTACACCTGGGTGCGCGACTTCATCATCCTGCACTACAAGGCCACCGAACGCACCGACTCGCCGTTCTGGAACTACTGCCGCACGATGGAGATTCCGGCGTCCCTGCAGCACCGCATCGACCTCTTCCGCAGCCACGGCCGCCTCTACCGCGAAGGCACCGAGCTGTTCATGAAACTGAGCTGGCTGCAGGTGCTGCACGGCCAGCGCGTGCGCCCGCTGTCCTACCACCCGCTGGTGGACCTGCGCAGCCCGGCCGAGGTGCAGGAATACCTGGACGAGATCGAAGGCGTCATCCGCGCCTGCGTCGACGTCATGCCCAGCCACGCCCGCTTCATTGCCGAGCACTGCGCAGCCCGGCCGGCCGTGCGCGTGGCGGCATGACCCCACCCCTGGAGACTGCCATGCAAGCCCAACGACGACTGACCCTGACGCTCTTCGCTGCCACGGCCCTGGGCGCACTCACCGGCTGCGCCGGCGGGCCGGTGGTCACGAGCGGCATGCTCACCTACCAGACCGAGCCCGAGGGCGCCACGCTCTACGAGGCCGGCCAGCCCATCGGCACGGCGCCGGTTACCCGCAACTATCCTGGCGACGGCAAGTCCGCCACCATCCGCACGCCCGAAGTCACCGCGGTCTGGCCCAGCGGCGCCAAGGAGTCGTACTACACCTTCATCAAGCCCGGTGCCGACCTCGTGGCCACCATCGAGCGGCCAAAGAACGCACCGGGCCTGCAAGCCGACCTGGACAACGCGAAGAAGTTCAGCGCCACACGCGAGGCCGAAGCGCGCCGCCAGAAGGAGGACATCGCGCGCCAGGTGCGCCAGAACTCCGACCGCTGCGAGGCCCAGCAGGCCAGCGGTGGCCCCAAGGCGGGCTTCGACGACTGCATGTGAAGCGGCGCGGCGGGGCCCGCCCCGAGCCGCGATGCGGCCGCCGTGGCCGCCTAGCCGGCGTTGCGCCTGCAGGTGATGAAGCTGTTCAGCGTCAGCCGGCCGTGCTGCGGGTCGGCGTCGAGCCGGCCCGGGTCGACGTCCGCCGAATGGAACAGGCCGCCGTCGTAGAAGACGACACGGTTCCAGGCCGCCGGCACCTGCGCCACGTGCTCGAAGTATTCGTTGCTGCCCAGCATGTAGCCCGGCTTCAGGCCGTAGCGCTGACCGAACTCGTGTGCGGAGAGCACCTGGCTGTCGACGACGATCTGTTCGGTGCGCGCCGGCGACAACCGCGGCGCGTAGAAGCTGGTGCCGCCCAGCGCCGGGTCGCGGAACAGGTAGAGCACGCAGGCTGCGAAGAGGACGTCGCTGCGGCCGTGGGCCAGGCGGTCGCGGTGGCACAGCCACTGGATCGGCGCCAGCTGCGCCGGCGGCGTGTCGATCACCGACAGCCGCACCGTCAGCTCCACCGTGCGCCGCGCACCCAGGTGCCGGCGCACGTGCAGGGCGAAGAAGTCGGCCAGCCGCGCGCTGACCTCGCGCGGCGCGTCGCAGACATGCCCGGGGTAGGGGTAGGCCGGCGGCAGGTAGCGCTGCTGAAGCGCCCAGGCGCGCAGGCCCTCGGGGTCGGCCAGGGCATCGTCGATGACGACGCAATCGCGGCCCGGCACGATCGGCACGGCGCTGACGCGGGGATCGGGGTTGAAGAGGCGGCCCGCGCCGTCCAGCCAGCCAGTCATCAAGGTGCTCCACGCGAACCCGCCGCGGTGCGGCCACGCCCCGGATGATAAGCAGCACCCTTTCAAACCTCGTGCGGGCGGCCACCGCCCGGGGTGCAGTGCCTCCACCTACCGACCGCTTCCACCCATGCCCTTCCCGCACATCGCCTGGTCGCGACAGGCCAGCCTGTACGAAGTCAACGTCCGCCAGTACACGCCGACAGGCACCTTCGCCGCCTTCGCCGAGCACCTGCCGCGCCTGGCCGCCATGGGCGTGGACATCCTCTGGTTCATGCCCATCCAGCCCATCGGCGTGAAGCATCGCAAGGGCAGCCTGGGCAGCTACTACGCGATCCGCGACTACACCGCCGTCAACCCCGAGTTCGGCACGCTGGACGACTTCAGGCGCGTCGTCACGGCCGCCCATGCGCTGGGCATGAAGGTCATCCTCGACTGGGTCGCCAACCACACCGCCTGGGACCACCGCTGGGTGACGCAGCACCCCGAGTGGTACCAGCGCAATGCCCAGGGCGAGATCCACGCCTACACCTACCGCGCCGCGCCCGACGCCCAGGCCGAGTACTGGACCGACGTCGTCGGCCTGGACTACGGCCGCCCGACGCTGTGGCTGGCGATGACCGACGCCATGCTGTTCTGGCTGCACGAAGCCGACATCGACGGCTTCCGCTGCGACGTCGCCAGCCTGGTGCCCACGCCCTTCTGGGAGCAGGCCCGGGTGGCGCTGGAACGCGTCAAGCCGGTCTTCATGCTGGCCGAGAGCGACGCACCGGACCTGCACCGCCGTGCCTTCGACATGGGCTACGACTGGGACCTCTTCGACACCCTGAAGCGCATGGCCCAGGGCCGCGCCGGCGTGCCCGAACTGCAGGCCTGGTGGCAGCGCCGCTGCGCGACGTACCCGGCCGACGCCTACGGCATGAACTTCACCGCCAACCACGACAGCAACAGCTGGCATGGGAGCGACCTCGACTTCTTCGGCCCGGCCTTCCAGGCCATGGCCGTGGTGGCCGCCACTCTGCCGGGCATGGCGCTGGTCTACGGCGGGCAGGAAGGCGTGCTCGACCGCCGCCTGGCCTTCTTCGAGAAGGACGCCATCGCCTGGAAGGGCTGGCCGCTGCAGGACTTCTACACCGGCCTGCTGCAGCTGCGGCGCAGCCACCCGGCGCTGGCCAACGGCGAGGCCGGCGGGCCGCTGCATTGGCTGGACGGCGGCCACCCGCAGCTGCTGCGCTACGCCCGTGAACGCGAGGGTCGCCGGGTGGAAGTGGCCGTGAACCTGGGCGCGCAGCCGCAGCGCCTCGCCCTGCCCGGCCGCCCGGTCCAGGACCTGGGGCCCTGGGCCTGGCGCATTGACACCGGCGTGGCCGCAAGCGCAGACACGAACGGGGAGCAAGCATGAAGCGGCATATGTTCTGGAAGACGGCCTGGAAGAAGATGGCGGGCGTGCTCGCACTGGGCGCTGCGGCCATCGCAGCGGCGGCACCGCCGCCGACCGAAGCCTTCTTCCGCCTGCCGGCCATGTCCGGCGCCCAGCTCTCCCCCGACGGCCGAAGCGTCGCGCTGCGCATGGCGGCCAAGGACCGGCCGGCCTGGCTGACGGTGCTGGACCTGGAGACCATGAAGATCACCCCGGTGGCCTCGTTCGAGGACGTGCCGGTGGGCGAGTTCAGGTGGGTCAACGACAAGCGCCTGGTCTTCGGGCTCAACCCGCCGCTGGTGGGGCCCAACCGGGTGGACGTGGGCGTGGGCCTGTTCGCCGTCGACGCCGACGGCAGGAATTTCCGCCAGCTCGTCGAGTCGACAGGCCGGTCCTTCTTCCGCGACGCCCAGGAAGGCCTGCCGCGGCTGCCGAGGTTCACGCGGCTGGCCGAGCCGCAGGGCGCGCAGGACGACGACAGCGTGCTCGTCACCCGGCCCGAGGAAGCCAGCCGCGAGCGCGTGGGCCACTGGCGGCTGAGCCGCCTGAACACGCGCAACGGCCGCGCCAGCGAGATCGACGCCCCGGTGCACGCCGAGCAATGGCTGCTCGACGCCGCCGGCGAACTGCGCGCTGTGCGCAGCCGCGAGGGCGCGCAGGCCGAAGTGCTGTGGCGCGACGCCGACGGCCGCTGGCGCAGCATCGACCGCCACAACGTCTACGAGGTCACCGACTCGGTGGAACTGCGGCACATCGGGCCCGACGGCAGGCTCTACGTCGAAGCGGCGCGCGGCGACAAGACGGCGCTCTTCACGCTCGACCCTGCCACCGGCAAGCGCAGTGCGCAGCCGCTGGCGGCGTCGGACGACTTCGACATCCACCCGCGGTTCATCACCGCCGCCGACGGCCGCCTGCTCGGCCTGCGCTACGTCATCGACGCCGAGATCACGCAGTGGCTGGACGCGGCGGCCAAGGCGGTGCAGGCCGACATCGACGAACGCCTGCCGGCCACCGCCAACCGCCTCAGCCTGCCGCGCCGCGGCGACTCGCCCTGGGTGCTGGTGCAGGCCTTTGCCGACGTGCAGCCCAGCCTCACCTACGTCTACAACCGCGCGACGAAGAAGCTGACGCGGTTGGGCGCCAGCCACCCCGAGATCGAACCGCTGGCGATGGGCCAGACCGACCTCGTGCGCTACAAGGCGCGCGACGGCTTGGTCATCCCGGCCTGGCTGACGCTGCCGCCCGGCGGGGCGAAGAAGAACCTGCCGCTTGTGGTGCTGGTGCATGGTGGCCCCTGGGTGCGCGGCTTCGCCTGGCACTGGGACCCCGAAGTGCAGTTCCTGGCCAGCCGCGGCTACGCCGTGCTGCAGCCGGAGTTCCGCGGCAGCACCGGCTACGGCGGCCGCCACTACGAAGCGGGCTTCAAGCAGTGGGGCCGCGCCATGCAGGCCGACATCGCCGACGGTGCGCGCTGGGCCGTGGCGCAGGGCACCGCCGACCCCAAACGCATCTGCATCGCCGGTGCCAGCTACGGCGGCTACGCCACGCTGATGGGGCTGGCGCAGGAACCCGAGCTGTACCGCTGCGGCATCGCCTGGGCCGCGGTGTCCGACATCCAGCTGATGTACAGCGTGCGCTGGAGCGACTTCAGCAACGAATTCAAGCGCGAAGGCATGCCCAAGCTCATCGGCGACCGCGAGGCCGACGCCGCGATGCTGGACGCCGCCTCGCCGCTGAAGAACGCTGTCCGCATCAAGCAGCCGCTGCTGCTGGCCCACGGCGCCTGGGACGTGCGTGTGCCCATCGTGCACTTCGACGCCATGCGCGACGCCCTCCAGCCCGGCAACCGCGAGGTCGAGACGGTGGTCTACCCCGACGAGGGCCATGGCTGGCAGAAGCCGGCCAACAACGTCGACTTCTGGAACCGCGTCGAGCGCTTTCTGGCCCGAAACATCGGCCCTGGCGCGGCGCCGTAACGCCGCGCCGCGAGCCGCGCGGGGGCGTTGCCGGTGGGGCCGCTGGCGCCGGGCGGTGGTGCCGGGCGGTGCCGTTTCTCACCGTGCATCGACCCGGAGATCGACATCGCAGAGTTCACCCCGCCGCCAGCCGCCGCCGCGAAGCCCGCGCGTGCGGCACCCAGGCCAGCGTGGCCCAGCGCCGCCACATCAGCAAGCCGCGCAGCCATTCGTCGGCGGCGTAGGCGATCCACAGCCCGGGCAGGCCCAGCCCCAGCACGCTGCCCAGCAGCCAGCTGCCGCCGGCCAGCACGATGAGCATCGACGCCGCGCCGGCCAGCACCGGGAAGCGCGCATCGCCGGCGGCGCGCAGCGCGTTGATGACGACGACATTGAAGGTGCGGCCGGGCTCCAGCAGCACCGTCAGCCACAACAGCGTGGTGGCGTCGTGGATGATCTGCGCGTCGTGGGTGAACAGGCGCAGCAGCAGCGGCCCGGCCAGCGCCGCGCCGGCGGCCGCGGCCACGCTCACCACCAGCCCGCGCGCCAGCGCCCGCCGCACCAGCCTGTGCGCCCGCTGCAGCTGGCCGGCGCCGATGAGGTGGCCGACGACGATCTCGGCCGACAGCCCGGTGGACATGCCGAACAGCAGCACCAGGCCGATGATCTGCTGCGCATAGGCCTGCGTGGCCAGTGCCCGTGCGCCCAGGCTGCCGGCCACCGCCACGCTGACCATGAAGGCCAGCCGGTAGGCGATGTTCTCGGCCGCCCCCGGCAGGCCGATGTGCGCCACCGCGGCCAGCTCGGCGCGGCGCAGCCGCCACCAGTCGGCGGCCTGCGGCACCAGGCCCAGGCGGCGCCGCCACAGCCACAGGTGCAGCGCCAGCGCGGTGCTGCGCGCGGCCAGCAGCGCCAGCGCGTAGCCGGGAAGGCCCAGGCCGCCCCAGGTGCCCAGCCCCAGCATCAGCGGCCCGGCCAGGCCGAGGTGCACGCAGTGCATCAGCACCATCACCGCCAGCGTGTCGCGGCTGCGCAGGTGGGCGCGCATGACGCCGGCCATGCTGGCGTTCCAGGCGTCCAGCAGCAGCGCCGGGGCCAGCGCGTGCAGCAGCGGCGCGGCCAGCGGCAGCACCTCGGCCGGCGCGTGCAGCAGCGCCAGCAGCGGCTGTGTGCCGAGCAGCGCCACGCTGGCGGTGAAGCCGCCGATCCAGGTGCTGGCGCCCAGCACGGCGCGCGCCACGGCATCGGCCTGCTCGCGCCGGCCCGCGCCCAGCGCCTGCGTGATGACGACGCCGACACCGGCGCCGACGACGCGGAAGAGGATGAACAGCATGCCCAGCACGTTGTTGGCCAGCGCGAAGGCCGCACCCGCGGTGTCGGAGACATGCGCGGCCAGCGCCGTGCCGGCAACGCCGACGGCGATGCCCAGCAGCAGTTCCAGGAACAGCGGCCAGGCGAGGGCGAAGAAGCGCGGGCTGGAAGCCATGGCCGCACGGTACATTGCCCCGCCGGCACCCCTGCGGCGCCGATGCGACACCGTGCCCTTCGACCCTCTGCTGTACGAGGCCCTTTCATGCTGTGTGTCCTCTTCCGTGCCGGCCTGCTGGCGCTGTGCGCCCTGTGCCTGGCCCCGCACGCACGGGCGCAGTCCGCGCCCGAGATCAGCGCCGATGCGGCGCGGCGCGACCTGCGGATCCTCAAGCGCGCCTTCACCGAACTGCACCCCGGCCTGAACCGCTACGCCACGCCGGCACAGATCGACGCCGGGTTCGCCGCCGCCGAGGCCGACGTGGCGCAGGGCAGCAGCCGGGCCCAGATGTACCTGCTGGCCACGCGCCTGGCGGCGACGCTGCACTGCGGGCACACCTGGACCAACCGCCTGAACCAGGGCGAAGCCATCCAGCAAGGCGTTTTCGGCCGCGCCGACAAGCTGCCGCTGACGCTGCGCTGGGCCGAGGGCCGCGCGCTCGTCACCGGCAGCATCGCGCCCGGTGTGGCCGCCGGCGCCGAACTGCTGGCCATCGCCGGCCGCCCGGCGGCCGAGATCGCCGCCGCGCTGCAGCCCTACTTGCGCGCCGACGGCCTGGGCCCCGACATCGCCGCGACGAAGCAGGCGCAGCTGGACAGCGGCGTCAACGGCGGCGCCATGGACCGCCTGTTCCCGCTGCTGATGCCGCCGCGCGAAGGCCGCTACGTGCTCACGCTGCGCGACAGCCCGCTGCAGCCGCCGCGCGACCTGGAAGTCGCCGCCGTGACGCAGGCCGAGCGCGACCGCGCCCTGACGGCGCCTTCAGAAGCCTGGACCCTGACGATCGACGGCGACACCGCCCTGCTCACCCTGCCCACCTTCGGCTTCTGGCGCAGCAGCTTCGACCCGCAGGCCTTCCTGCAGCAGACCTTCGAGCGCATCAAGGACCTGCCCTACCTGGTCATCGACCAGCGCCGCAACGAAGGCGGCGACGACGCCATCGGCCGCGCGCTGCTGGCGCGGCTGCTGCGCGCCCCGTACACGCAACCCGCCTCGCGCAGCGAAAGCGCCTACGAGCGCGTGCCCTACGTGCTGGCGCGCTACCTGGACACCTGGGACTTCGGCTTCTTCGACCGCACCGGCAAGGTGGTCAAGGGCCCCGGCCGCAACTGGCTGCTGCCCGAGATGCCGCCGCGCCGCATCGACCCGGTGGCCACGCCCTACCGCGGCCGCACCGTGGTGCTGGTGGGGCCGCAGAACACTTCGGCCGGCTACCTGCTGGCGCGCGACCTCAAGCTCAGCCAGGCCGCGACGCTGGTGGGCCAGGCCACCGGCGGCAACCTGCGCGGGCTGAACGGCGGCGAGCTGGCCTGGGTGACGCTGCCAGCCTCGGGCGTGGCGGTGGACATTCCGCTGCTCGCCGCGGTCACCGCCGGCGAGGTGCCCGACGGCGGCGTGCAGCCCGACGTCGCCGTGGTGCCGCGCTGGGCCGACATCTCTGCCGGCATCGACGCCGAGATGGTGGCGGCGCGGCGCCTGGTGCAGCGCTGGCGCCAGCAGCAGCGGCCGGCACTGTAGGACCGCTGCGCTACGATCGCAGCGACGAATTTCGCCGCCGAAAACAGTGTCCCCGGGCGCTGCGCTCAGCGCCCGAGCAGCATGCATTCCAACCAGGGACTTCAGGCATGAGCCAGATCCATTTCATCGGCGGCGAGAAAGGCGGCGTCGGCAAGTCGCTGCTGGCCCGCGTGCTGGCCCAGCACTTCATCGACCGCGGCCTGCCCTTCATCGGCTTCGACACCGACCGTTCGCACGGCGCGCTGCTGCGCTACTACGCCGACTACGCCGCACCGATGCCGCTGGACGGCCACGACAGCCTGGACCGCGTCGTCGAGGCCGCCGCCGAAGACCCGGCGCGCCGCGTGCTGGTCGACCTGGCGGCGCAGACCCAGGCCGCGCTGGTGCGCTGGCTCGACGAGGCCGGCGTGGCCGCCGTCGCCGGCGAGCTGGGCGTGGCGATCAACTACTGGCACGTGATGGACGCCGGCCGCGACTCGGTGGACCTGCTGGCACGCTGGCTGGAAGGCCCGGGCGCAGCGCTGCCGCTGGTGCTGGTGCTCAACGAGGTGCGGGGCGAGAACTTCGCGCTGCTCGAGTCTTCGGGCCTGCTCGCCCGCGCGCAGGCGCAGGGCGCGCGCACGCTGCGCCTGCGCAAGCTGCCCGACACGCTGCTGCAGAAGATCGACGGCGCAGGCACCAGCTTCTGGGCCGCCGGCCAGGGCAGCGTGCTGGGCCTGCTGGACCGCCAGCGGCTGAAGCTGTGGCTGCAGCGCACGGGCGCCGAGCTCGACGTGCTGGGGGTCTGAACCAGGCTGGCATTCCCTCGCATCAGGCCGCGCGCGAGGCGGGTTATGCGGCGGCCCCGACGTGCAGCACGATCTCGCCCACACCCTCGATGCGGCCGTCGATGCGGTCGCCGGGCTGCACCGCGCCCACGCCTTCGGGTGTGCCGGCGAAGATCAGGTCGCCGGGCTGCAGGTGGTAGAACAAGGACAGGTCGGCGATGAGCTCGGGGACGCTCCAGATCAGCTTGTCGATGTCGGATTTCTGCCGCGGCTGGCCGCCCACGGTCAACGCCAGTTCACCGCGGCTGATCACCGGGCCGGGATGGGGCACGATCTCGGACACCACCGACGACGCCTCGACGTCCTTGCCCAGGTCCCAGGGCCGGCCCTTGTCGCGGGCGGCGAGCTGCAGATCGCGCCGCGTCATGTCCAGGCCGCAGGCGTAGCCGTAGATCAGCGCCGGCGCGTCCGAAGGCTGGACGCGGAAGCCCGGCTTGCCGATGGCAACCACCAGTTCCATCTCGAAGTGGTAGTTCTCCGTCTCCGGCGGGTAGGCCACGGTGGCGCCCGATTCGACCAGGGTCGACGGCGACTTGGTGAAGTAGAACGGCCGCTCGGCGCTCTTGTCGACGGGCCGCCCCATCTCGACGGCATGCGCGTGGTAGTTGCGGCCGACGAAGAACAGGCGGTTGACGGGCAGGCGCTTTTCGCTGCCGCGCACCGGCAGCGAAGCGACCGGCGGCGGGGCCCGGAGGTAGGTCGTTGGCATGGTGGACTTGCTCGGATTCATCGGCATCAGGAACGGACTTCGTAGACGCCCAGCTTCTGGTGCAGCGGTGTCTCGTCGGCGATGAACAGGAAGGCGGGCCGGCCGCTGGAGCCATTGCCCAGCGTCACCGCGGTGTAGCCGGGGGCGCAGCACGTGTCGGCCTCGGCCAGCTTGAAGTGCTGGCCCTCGACCTGCACCGTGGCGGCGCCTTCGATGAGGTGGAAGACCGTGGCCGGGCTGCGCACCGGCAGCTTCAGGGTCTGGCCGGGGCACAGCATCAGGGCGTAGAAGCCGAGGATGTTCTCGGCGTGGCCGCCGGTCTCGGGGTTGGTGTAGGTGACCTGCACGGCTTCGAGCCCGGGCCGGGCGGCGGCGAGCGACTCCAGCGCCGCGCGG
>CAIWPS010000443.1 GCA_903914615.1 uncultured beta proteobacterium
CCGCGTGCGCAGGCCGTGTGGTAGGCCAGCAGCTGCAGCGGCACCACGTGCAGGATAGGGCTCAGCGCACCGTAGTGCTCGGGCATGCGGATGACGTGCACGCCGGGCTCGTTCTCGATGCGCGTGTCGTCGTCGGCGAAGACGTAGAGCTGGCCGCCGCGGGCGCGCACCTCCTGCAGGTTGCTCTTGAGCTTTTCAAGCAGCGCGTCGTTGGGCGCCACCGTCACCACCGGCATCTGGTCGGTGACCAGCGCCAGCGGGCCGTGCTTGAGTTCGCCCGCGGGGTAGGCCTCGGCGTGGATGTAGCTGATCTCCTTGAGCTTCAGCGCGCCTTCCAGCGCGATCGGGTAATGCAGCCCGCGGCCCAGGAACAGCGCATGTTCCTTGCGCGCGAAGTCCTCGCTCCACGCAATGATCTGCGGCTCCAGCGCCAGCACCGCCTGCAGCGCCACCGGCAGGTGGCGCAGCGCCTTCAGGTGCACGGCTTCCTGTTCGTCGCTCAGGCGCCCGCGCACCTGCGCCAGCGCCAGCGTCAGCAGGTACAGGCCGGCCAGCTGCGTCGTGAAGGCCTTGGTGCTGGCGACGCCGATCTCCACCCCGGCGCGCGTGATGTAGGCCAGCTCGCATTCGCGCACCATGGCGCTGGTGGCCACGTTGCAGATGGTCAGGGTGTGCAGCATGCCCAGGCCGCGGGCGTGCTTCAGCGCCGCCAGCGTGTCGGCGGTCTCGCCGCTCTGGGTGATGGTGACGACCAGCGTGCGCGGGTCGGGCACGCTGTCGCGGTAGCGGTATTCGCTGGCCACTTCCACCGCGGTCGGGATGCCGGCGATGCCCTCCAGCCAGTAGCGCGCCGTGCTGCCGGCGTAGTAGCTGGTGCCGCAGGCCAGGATGAGCACGCGGTCGATGCCCTTGAACACCTTGTAGGCGCCGGCACCGAACAGCTCGGGGCTGATGCCTTCCACGCCTTCCAGCGTGTCGGCCAGGGCGCGCGGCTGCTCGAAGATTTCCTTCTGCATGTAGTGCCGGTAGGGGCCGAGTTCGGCCGCGCCGCTGTGCGCATGCACCGTGCGCACGGGCCGCTGCACGGGCAGGTAGCGCGCCTGCGGGCCCGGCGCCTCGGCGGCGCTGATCCAGGTGCGGCCCAGCTGCAGGTCCACCACGTCGCCCTCTTCGAGGTAGACGATCTGGTCGGTGACGCCGGCCAGCGCCATCGCGTCGCTGGCCAGGAAGTTCTCGCCCGCCGCCGTGCCCAGGCCCAGCACCAGCGGCGAGCCCTGGCGCGCGCCCACCACGCGCAGCGGCTCGTCGCGGCAGAACACCGCGATGGCATAGGCGCCGCGCAGCCGCGGCAGCGCACGCTGCACGGCTTCCAGCAGGTCGCCTTCGTACAGGCTGTGCACCAGGTGCGCGATGACCTCGGTGTCGGTCTGGCTGGCGAAGACGTAGCCGCGCTGCTGCAGTTCGGCGCGCAGTTCGTCGTGGTTCTCGATGATGCCGTTGTGGACGAGCGCGATGCGCCCGCTGGCCCCTTCCTTGGCGCCCGGCCCGGCCGAGAAATGCGGATGCGCGTTGTGCACCGCCGGCGCGCCGTGGGTGGCCCAGCGCGTGTGCGCGATGCCGGTGGTGGCGGCGATGCCTTCGGCGGCCACGTTGGCCTCCAGCTCGGCCACGCGCGAGGTGCTGCGCGCCCGCCGCAGTTCGCCGCCCTGGTGCACGGCCACGCCGCAGGAGTCGTAGCCGCGGTATTCCAGCCGCTTCAGGCCTTCGATGAGGATGGGAACGATGTTGCGGGTGCTGACGGCGCCGACGATGCCACACATGGTGCACAGGTCCTTCTTGAACAGGGTGCGGCATCCTAGGCCGGCGGCGATGGAATAAGTCTTCAGATTGACGCTGTTTCGTGTATGAAATCACCGTCGACATCTGGCCGAGAAATAAACAGCCATATTCAGTAATCTGAAGGCGTATTATTTCTCCATGGATTTCGATGCCACCGACCTTCGCCTGCTCGACCTGCTCCAGACCGACGCCTCGCTGTCGAACCAGGAACTGGCCGAACGCGCCCACACGTCGCCGGCCACGGCGCTGCGCCGGGTGCGGCGGCTGGTCGAGGGCGGCGTCATCGAACGCCGCGTTGCGCTGCTGGACCCGCACGCCATCGGCGAGGGCCTGACGGCGCTGGTGGAGGTGACGCTGGACCGCCAGGGCGCCGAGCACCTGGACGCCTTCGAGCAGCGCGCCGTGGCGCAGCCCAACGTGCAGCAGTGCTGGCGCGTCTCGCCGGGGCCGGACTTCGTGCTGGTGCTGCAGGTGGCCGACATGCCGGCCTACCACGCGCTGGTGCAGCAGCTGTTCACGCAGGACGCCAACGTGCGCAACGTCAAGGCCTACTTCAGCGTCAAGCGGGCCAAGTTCGACCCGCGGCTGGTGCTGCCAAGCCCCGTCAGGACTTCAGGATCAGCAGCCCCTTGAGGTACTCGCCCTCTGGGAAGCACAGCGTCTGCGGGTGGTCGGGCGCGGCGCCGACGCGTTCGACGATGGCACCGTCCACCCCGGCGTCCAGCCCCGCACCGGCGACGATCTTGTGGAAGAGCTCGGGCCCGATGCCGCCCGAGCACGAGAAGGTGAACAGCAGCCCGCCCGGCGCCAGCGCCAGCAGCGCCAGGCGGTTGATGTCCTTGTAGGCCCGCGCGGCCCGTTCGGCATGCGCCGCCGTGGGCGCGAACTTGGGCGGGTCCAGCACGATGGCGTCCCAGCGCCGGCCAGCTTCCAGGCTGCGACGCAGGAAGGCATTGACGTCTTCGTCCAGCGTTTCACTGCGCGCTTCCTCGAATCCGTTGGCCCGCACATGGGCCTGCACGCGCGCCAGCGCCGGCGCCGATGAATCGATGCTGGTGACCTGCTCCGCGCCGCCGGCCAGCGCCGCCACCGTGAACCCGCCCGTGTAGCAGTAGCAGTTCAGCACCTGCCGGCTGCCCAGGCGCCGCACCCAGCGGGCGAACAAGGCGCGGTTGTCGCGCTGGTCCAGGTAGTAGCCGGTCTTGTGGCCGTGGGCGACGTCCAGCGTCAGCTGCCAGTCGTGTTCGGTGATCGTGCACTCGGTGTCGCCTTCGCCGCGCAGCCAGCCGGTCTGCACCGGCAGGCCTTCGAGACCGCGCACGCCGGCGTCGGACCGCTCGTACAGGCGTGCGGCGCCGGTGGCCCGCAGCAGCAGGTCGGCCAGGGTGTCCTTCCAGCGCTCGCTGCCGGCCGAGAGGAACTGCGCGCACAGGGTGTCACCGTAGCGGTCCACCACCAGGCCCGGCAGGCCGTCGGCTTCGCCATGGACGAGGCGCAGCCCGGTGCTGGCGATGGGCAGCCGCGCGCGCAACGCCACCGCGGCGGCGATGCGGCGCTCGAAGAAGGCGCGGTCGATGCGCTCGGCCTCGTCGAAGCTCCAGGCGCGCACGCGGATCATCGAGCTGCCGCTGTAGGCGCCCCAGGCCAGGAAGCGGCCGTCGTCGGCCTCGACGCGCACGGTCTCGCCGGCGTCGGCCTTGCCGCGGGCGATGCTGCCTTCGAAGACCCAGGGGTGGCGGCGCAGCAGCGAGCGTTCCTTGCCCGGCCGCAGGCGAATGGCCTTCATGGCTGGCGCTTTGCGCGCGGAAAGTCAACCACGGCGCTTCGCCCGCGGAAAGTCAACCACGGCGCTTCGCCCGCGGGTGCGCCGCGTCGTACACCTTGGCCAGGTGCTGGAAGTCCAGCTTGGTGTAGACCTGCGTCGTGCTGATGCTGGCGTGGCCCAGCAGCTCCTGCACCGCGCGCAGGTCGCCGCTGCTCTGCAGCAGGTGGCTGGCGTAGCTGTGGCGCAGCATGTGCGGGTGCACGCGCGTCGGCAGCCCGGCCTGTGCGGCCTGCGCCTGCAGGCGGTTGCGCAGCTGGTTGGCACCCAGGCGCGTGCCCAGGCGGCTGACGAAGAGCGCCGGCTCGTCGGCATGCGCCAGCGTGTTGCGCAGCGCCAGCCAGGCCGCCAGGGCTTCCAGCGCCTTGCCGCCCACCGGCACGCTGCGCCGCTTGCTGCCCTTGCCCAGCACATGGGCGGTGGCGTCGGCGGTGTCGACCCAGCCGCGTGCCGCACCGCTGGCCCGCAGGTCCAGGCCGGTCAGCTCGGCCACGCGCAGGCCGCAGCCGTAGAGCAGCTCGGTGATGGCGTGGTCGCGCGCGGCCAGCGCCGGGCCCTGCGCCGTCCCGCCGGGGTCGGTGTCGTGCTGCGCCAGCGCCACCGCCTGCTCCACCGACAGCGCCTTGGGCAGCGGCTTGGCGGCCTTGGGTGCGCGCACGCCCTGCACGGGGTTGACGGCGACGCGGCCCTCGCGCCCCCACCAGCCGTACAGGCCGCGCCACGCCGCCAGCGCGATGGCGATGCTGCGCGACGCCAGCCCGCGCCCGCGCAATTGCGCCGCCCAGCTGCGGATGTGGTGCGGCTGCGCCGCCGGCAGCTCGACGCCGGCGGCCGCGGCGCTGGCCTGCAGGCGCAGCAGCGCCTCGGTGTACATGGCCACCGTGCGCGCGGCCAGCCGGCGCTCGACGCGCAGGTGCTCGGTGTAGCGCTGCAGCTCGGCGGACAAGTCGGCGCGCGCCGCGGTCATGGGCGGATCAGTCCAGCGTGATCAGCCGCGCCAGTGCCGCGCTCGCGACCTCGCCGATGCGCGCCAGGAACTCGGTGCCCATCTCGGCGGCATAGCGCGTGGGGTCGGGCGAGCCCAGCACCAGCAGGCCGAAGGCGCCGTCGCCGCGGCGCAGCGGAATCATCGCCAGCGACATCACGGTGGGCGCGTCGGCCAGCCAGCCGGCCGCCTCGAAGCCGGCGTTGATGCCGCAGTAGGGCTGCGTCAGGCTGGCGGCGAAGGTCTTGACGTCGGCGCTCACCGGCTGCGCGAAGGCGGCGTCGGCATGCTCGGGCTCGGCACCCCAGACGCGGATGGCCGCCTGCGGGATCAGGAACTCGTGCTGCAGCGTGTCCAGCAGCACCTGCGGCAGCGCGTGGGCGTCGGGCGCCAGCAGCAGCGTGCGCGTCCAGCGGTGCAGGCGGTCGGCGATGGCCAGGTTCTCCTGGCCATGGCGGATCATCTCGACGATGCGCAGCTCCAGCCCCTTGATGCGGTCGCGCAGCATTTCCATCTGCCGCTCCTGCAGCGACACGGCGCGCTGGCCGTGCGGGCTCGTCAGCTGCACCGAGCCCAGCAGCTCGGCATGGCGCTCGAAGAAGGCCGGGTTGTTGGCCAGGTACTGGGCGATGTCGTTCTCGGTGATGCCTTGCACGCCGGTGGTCGGACCCGTTGAGTTGCTCACAGTTCGATCTCTCCTTCAAAGACGGTGACGGCGGGGCCGGTCATCAGCACGCTGGCCTGGTCGTGCGGCCATTCGATCAGCAGGTCGCCGCCGCGGGCGTGGACTTCGACGCGCCGGTCCAGCCAGCCCAGGCGGATGCCCGCCACCACCGCGGCGCAGGCCCCCGTGCCACAGGCCAGGGTCTCGCCGGCGCCGCGCTCGTGCACCCGCAGGCGCACCTCGCCACGCGAGAGCAGCTGCATGAAGCCGGCGTTGACGTGGCGCGGAAAGCGCGCATCGGTCTCGATGCGCGGGCCCAGCTCGGCCACCGGCGCGGTGTCGACGTCGGCCACGCGCTGCACCGCATGCGGGTTGCCCATCGACAGCACCGCGACTTCGACACCGGCCAGCGGCCACAGCTCGAAGCCGCCTTCGCGCCGCGGCTTCAGGCCGCTGGCGTCGAAGGGGATGCGGTCGTGCTCGAAGACCGGCAGGTTCATGTCCACGGTGACGCGGCCGTCGTCGCGCAGCCGCAGCTCCAGCACGTTGTTGACGGTCTCCACCTTCACCGTCGTCTTGTGCGTCAGCCCGCGCTCGTGCACGTAGCGCACGAAGCAGCGTGCGCCGTTGCCGCAATGCTCCACCTCGTCGCCGGTGTTGTTGAAGATGCGGTAGCGGAAGTCGATGCCGGGCGTCGCGCTCGGCTCGACGACCAGCACCTGGTCGGCGCCGACGCCGAAACGGCGGTCGGCCAGGCGCTGCACCTGGGCCGGCGTGAGATCGATGGGCGCACGCAGGCCGTCGAGCACGACGAAGTCGTTGCCCGCGCCTTGCATCTTCGTGAAGGGCAGCCGCATGCGGCGGGATTATCGGGCCGGCTTCACCCGTACACCGGCGGTGCGCCCTCGGGCCGTGTCTTGAAGCGCTTGTGCACCCACAGGTACTGCGCCGGGTTGCGGCGGATCAGCGTCTCGATGTAGAGGTTCATGCGCGCGGCGTCGGCCAGCGCGTCGTCGCTCGGCCAGTCGTCCCAGGGCGGCAGGAAGGTGATGCGCCAGCCCTGGCCACCGGGCAGGATCTCCGCAAGCACCGGCTGCACCACCATGTCCAGCGAACGCGCCAGCTTGCTCGGCGCCAGCAGCGTCGCCGCGGGGTGGCCGAAGAAGGGCACGAAGGCGGCGTCGCGCAGGCCGAAGTCCATGTCGGCCGGGTTGAAGAAGGGCATGCCGCGCTTGATGGCGCGCACCATCGGCAGCGCGCTCTGCTGGCGCGTGAACATCGCCGCGTCGCTGAAGCGGTAGCGGCCCTTGCGCAGCGCCTCGTCCAGCACCTTGTTGCTCTGCGCGGTGTAGATGTTGCAGCCGGTCTTGGTCTGGAACAGCTGCACCGCCGTGCCGGCGACGTCGACGGCCAGGAAATGCGGCACCAGCCACATCACGCTGCGCGGGCTGCGCTCGGCAAGGTGGACGTCGCCTTCGACATGGATGAGGCGCCTGAGCCGCTCGGCGCTGGCGTACCACAGCATCGACCGCTCGAGCAGGCTGCGCCCCAGCCACTGGAAATGCTCGCGCACCAGCGCCGCACGCGCCGCGGCGTCGAGCTCGGGCAGGCAGAGCTCGACGTTGCGCAGTGCCACGCGGCGCCGGCTGCGGCCGAACAGGTGCAGCACGCGGCCGAAGGCGCAGCCCAGCGCCGCCTGCCACGACAGCGGCAGCCAGTGCAACAGCCACACCGCGGCCAGCAGCAGTCGGGCCAGACCGTTGGCGATCATGCCGCCGCCTCGGCGCGGTCGGGCTGACGCGGGTTCTTGTAGCGGTGGTAGCCCCACAGGTACTGCGTGGGCTGCATGCGGATGACGGCTTCCATGCTGCGGTTGATGGCCAGCGCGCCGGCCTCCTCGCCCGCGGCCAGCTCGGGCAGCGGCACCGGCAGCGGCAGCGCGCGCACCACGTAGCCGGCGCCGCGGGGCAGACGTTCGGTCCACAGCACGGCCACCGCGGCGCCGGTCTGCTGCACCAGCCGCGCCGCCAGCGTCATCGTGTAGGCCGGGCGGCCGAAGAAGGGCACCCACACGCCCATGCCCTCGGGCGGGACCTGGTCGGGCAGCAGGCCCACGGTCTGGCCGCGGCGCAGCGCGCGCATCATCAGCCGCACGCCGGCCAGGTTGGCGGGCGCGGTGTGCAGCGCGGTGCGGGCGCGCGCGGTCTCTTCCAGCTCGCGCAGCCAGGCCTGGCGCGCCGGGCGGTAGAGCACGGTGATGGGCTGCTGCGCGCCGAAGCGCTCGGCATAGGCCTGCGCACTGACCTCGAAGCTGCCCATGTGCGGCGTCAGCAGCACCAGGCCGCGGCCCTGGGCCAGCAGCCCTTCCAGCAGCTCGGCGCCTTCCCAGCGCACCGGGTCGGCGATCGGCTGGGCCACCGGGCGCAGCCACAGCCGCGGCAGCTCCATCACCAGGCGGCCGGCGTCGGCCACGGCAGCACGGCGCTGGGCCACGGTCAGGCCGGCGGCAGCGGCGTTGTCATCCAGCCGGCGGCGGTAGCTGGGCGAGAGCAGGTAGCCCGCCCAGCCCAGCAGCCCGCCCCAGGCGTGCAAAAGCCGCAGCGAGCGTGCGGCGAGCCAGGGAACGAGAGAGGGCATGCTTCGTATAATCGACGCGTCGCCTGAGTTAAAGGACAACTTGCGGGGCGATCGCGGACGTGAAGGATAACGACACGCCGCCGGCAGCCGGGCCCACGGGGCGCGGCCGTCAACAAAGCCGCTAAAGCGTTCGCCGCAGGCGCACCAGGCTTGCACCGGCGACGCAGCCCGTGCAACCAACTGGAGCTCACACACCGTGGCGAACGACTTCCTCTTCACTTCCGAATCCGTCTCTGAAGGCCACCCCGACAAGGTCGCCGACCAGATCTCCGACGCCATCCTCGACGCCATCTTCAAGCAGGACCCGAAGAGCCGCGTCGCCGCCGAGACGCTGTGCAACACCGGCCTGGTGGTGCTGGCCGGCGAGATCACGACGAACGCGCATGTCGACTACATCCAGGTCGCGCGCGACACCATCAAGCGCATCGGCTACGACAACACCGACTACGGCATCGACTACCGCGGCTGCGCCGTGCTGGTGGCCTACGACAAGCAGAGCAACGACATCGCCCAGGGCGTGGACCATGCGTCCGACGACCACCTGAACACCGGCGCCGGCGACCAGGGCCTGATGTTCGGCTATGCCTGCGACGAGACGCCCGAGCTGATGCCCGCGCCCATCTACTACGCCCACCGCCTCGTCGAGCGCCAGGCCCAGCTGCGCAAGGACGGCCGCATGCCCTACCTGCGCCCCGACGCCAAGAGCCAGGTGACGATGCGCTACGTCGACGGCAAGCCGCACAGCATCGACACCGTGGTGCTGAGCAGCCAGCACGCGCCCGAGTGGAGCCTGGGCAGCACGATGAAGCCCGAGTTCGTCGAGGCCGTGATCGAGGAGATCATCAAGCCCGTGCTGCCGGCCGCATGGCTGAAGAACACGCGCTACCTGGTCAACCCCACCGGCCGCTTCGTCGTCGGCGGCCCGCAGGGCGACTGCGGCCTGACCGGGCGCAAGATCATCGTCGACACCTACGGCGGCGCCTGCCCCCACGGTGGCGGCGCCTTCAGCGGCAAGGATCCGAGCAAGGTCGACCGCAGTGCCGCCTACGCCGCCCGCTACGTGGCCAAGAACATCGTCGCTGCCGGGCTGGCCAAGCAGTGCCAGATCCAGGTCGCCTACGCCATCGGCGTGGCCAA
The DNA here is from genome assembly GCA_903914615.1 of uncultured beta proteobacterium. Classification (GTDB taxonomy): domain Bacteria; phylum Pseudomonadota; class Gammaproteobacteria; order Burkholderiales; family Burkholderiaceae_C; genus Rubrivivax. The sequence continues at coordinate 9,085 of CAIWPS010000443.1, forward strand.
GCCGATGAACGTGACGGTCTACACCGAAGGCACCGGCAAGCTCAGCGACGAGAAGCTGGCGGCGCTGGTGCAGGAGCACTTCGACCTGCGCCCCAAGGGCATCATCCAGATGCTCGACCTGCTGCGCCCGATCTACGAGAAGACCGCGGCCTACGGGCACTTCGGGCGCGAGGAGCCGGAGTTCAGCTGGGAGCGCACGGACAAGGCCGCTGCCTTGAAGGCGGCTGCCGGCCTCTAGGGCGCGCGGCGGCGTGCTGCACGATCGCTGCTGCATGGCCGTCACGCCCACCCTGGACGACCTGCGCCGCCACGCCGTCGCGCGCAGCCTGTTCACGCCGACCTCGCTGCCGCGCGCGATCGCGAAGCTGGGCTTCGTCCAGGCCGACCCCATCCGCGCCCCGGCGCGCGCGCAGGACCTGACGCTGCGCCACCGCGTCAAGGACTACCGCGCCGGCGAGCTCGAACGCCGCTACGCGCGCCTGGCGGTCGAGGAGGACTTCTTCGTCAACTACGGCTTCCTGCCGCGCCGCACATGGGCGCTGATGCACCCGCGTGCGCCGGCACGTTCGTGGACGGCCGAGCGCGAGCGGCAGTCGCGCGCCGTGCTGGACTTCGTCTGCGAGCGCGGCTGCGTGCACCCGCAGGACGTCGACGCGCAGTTCGCTCACGGCAAGGTGAAGAACTGGTTCGGCGGCTCCAGCAACGCCAGCACGCAGCTGCTCGACGCCATGCACTACCGCGGCCTGCTGCGCGTGGCGCGGCGCGAGGGCGGCGTGCGGCTGTACGCGCCGGCCGCCCCGCACGCGGCGCCCGACGACCCCGCCGCCGCCTACGACGCGCTGGCCGACGTCGTGGTCGCCAAGTACGCGCCGCTGCCCGAGCGCAGCCTGGCCGAGCTGGTGCTGCGGCTGCGCATCGCCGTGCCGCAGTGGGGCCACGAGCGCAGCGCAGCCCTCAAGCGCGCCAAGGCGCGACTGCCCTCGGTGCGCATCGACGGCGTCAACTGGTACTGGCCGGCGGGCGAGAACCCGGCCAGCGCACGCCACCGCGTCGCCGATGCCGTGCGCCTGCTCGCCCCCTTCGACCCCGTGGTGTGGGACCGCCGCCGCTTCGAAGCGCTGTGGGGCTGGGCCTACCGCTTCGAGGCCTACACGCCGCCGCCCCAGCGCGTGCGCGGCTACTACGCGCTGCCGCTGCTGTGGCGCGACCGCGTCATCGGTTGGGGCAACCTCGCGGTGCGCGAAGGGCGGCTCGCTGCCGACATCGGCTACGTCGCCGGCAAGGCGCCGCGCGACGCCGCGTTTCGGCGCGCGCTCGACGCCGAGCTGCACGCCATGGGCGTCTTTCTCGGCCTGTGAGACCGCTCAGGCCGGCGGCCGGGGCAGCGCCCGCTGGCGCCGGGCCAGCAGCGCCGCCAGCGCCAGCGCCGCGGCACTGATCGCCAGCCCGCCCTGCAGGCCGCCGGCACCGTCGGCAATGCGCCCGACCAGGCCTGGCCCGACGATCTGCCCGGCGGCGAAGACGACGGTGAAGGCGGCGATGCCCGAGGCCCAGGCCGCCGGCGCCGCGTTGTGGCGCACCAGCGCCGTCGTGCTCGCCACCACCGATAGAAAGACGCCGCCGAACAGCGCCCCCGAGGCGAACACCGCCGGCAGCGCGCGGCTGGCCACCGGCAGCGCCGTGGCCAGCGCCAGCAGGCCGCACAGCAGCGCCAGCGGCAGGCCGCTGCGGTGGCGCTGCAGCAGCCCCGCCCACAGCCACGACGACGCCACCACGCCCAGGCCGAGCAGGCCGTAGAAGGCGGCGATGGCCGCGCTGCCCAGGCCGGCTTCGCGCAGCAGCGTCACGATGAAGGTCATGTAGCCGATGTAGCCGAAGCCGAACAGCGCGTAGGCGGCCAGCGCGTGGCCGAAGGGCCGCAGGCCCAGGCGCACGCGCGGCACGCCGCGCAGTGGCGGGGCGGCCATGCCGGTGGTGCCCAGGGCCGTGGCCGCCGTGGCCAGCAGGGCCAGCGCGCCCAGCAGCCACCAGCCCCGGGCCCAGGGCAGCGCCGGCAGCGTCAGCGCGCAGACCACGATGCCGACGCCGGTGCCGCCGTAGTACAGGCCCAGCACCAGCCCGGCACGGGCACCGGGCGTGGCCGCCAGGCGCGCCGCCAGCAGGCCGCCGCCGACGAAGCTGGCCGCGCTGGCCAGGCCGGTGAGGCCGCGCAGCGCGTACAGCGCCGCGTCGCTGCGCACGGCGCCATGCGCGGCCAGCAGCAGCGCGGCCGCGGCACCGCCGGCCAGCATCACGCGGCGCGCGTCCCAGTGCGCGAAGACGCGCGGCGACAGCAGCGCACCCAGCAGGTAGCCGGCGGCGTTGACGGTGTTCATGGCGCCGGCGGTGAAGTAGCTCCAGCCCAGGTCGGCGCGCATGCCCGGCAGCAGCAGGGCGTAGGAAAAGCGCGCCAGCCCCAGCGCCACCGCGGCGGCCCCGCCCAGCGCCACCGCGGTGACCCAGGGCCGGCGCTCAGCCACGGGCGGCAAGCAGGGCGTGCGCGACTTCGCAAAACCCGGCGCCGCGCGCGGCCTGCGTCAGGTAGGCCGGCCAGACCTGCAGCGCGGCGGCGAAATCCATCAGGTTGGCCACACCCACGGCGAGCGGGAAGCGCTCGAACATCGGCTGGTCGTTGGTCGAATCGCCGACATAGACCCAGCGCCCGATCTCGGGCTGCAGCTCGCGGCCGAACAGGCGCCGCAGCATCCACTGCGCCGCCGTCCACTTGCTGTGGGCGCCGAACCAGCCGTTGACGTGGATCGAGCTGACGGTGGCGTTCATGCCGGCCTGCTGCATCAGCGCCACCACCTGCGCCACGGCCGCAGCAGGCAGGGTCGCGAATTCGGCGTGGTCGATGGCGATATCGGTGACGCGGCCGGCGCTGTCGCGCGCCGCCATGGCGCCGGGCACCTCGCGCTCCACGCGGGCCTGCACCTCGCGCAGGCGCTGCGCGTTCGCCGCCCGCGTGGCGGCGTCCTGGGCGTACTCGGTGCGCAGCCGCCCGCCCTCGCGGATCAGCGCCACGCCGCCGTTCTCGGCCACGATGGCGGCCACCGGCCAGGCACGGGCGAAGGGCTCGCTCCAGCCCAGCGGCCTGCCCGTGATGGCCACCACGGGCAGGCCCGCCGCGTGCAGGTCGTGCAGGGCCTGCAGCGCCGGCGGCTCGATGGCGCCGTCGCGCGTGAGCGTGTCGTCGATGTCGGTCATCACGCCCAGCGCGGCGGCCAGCAGCGCGCGGGGCGCCTGGCGCAGCGGCAGGGGGCGGGGGGGGCTCATGCGCGCAGTCTGGCACGGCGCCGCAGAGGCGCCGCCAAGCGGCGGCGCAAGGCAGGGTCAGCGCCGGGCGCGACCGCGGCGGCGCTGCGCCGCCGCGACACCGATCAGCCCGAGGCCGAAGGCCCAGGCGGTGGCCGGCTCGGGCACCGGCGCGCTGAAGGTGGTGATGGCAGCGCCTTCCACGTTTTCGTAGGCGAAGGCGTTGAGCGTGAGGCTGTAGTCGGCGTTGATGGTGACGTCGGCGAAGCCGTAGAAGATGTTGCTGCTGCCGGCACCGTTCGGGTCGCGCAGCGTCAAGGCCAGGAAGCCGCGGCCGGGCGCGCCATTGCCGAAGTTGGGGCCGATGTCGGGATAGCCGGCGCCGGGGTTCTGGTAGCCGGTGGCCGGGCCGATGGTGGCGCCCACGCCGAGCCAGACCGGGTTGAGGTTGGCATCCGACGCATAGACCACGCCGTTGCCGCGCGAGAAGTAGCCCTGGGTGTAGATCTCGGCCTCGGGCGTGGCGTAGCTGGCCGTGTCCAGCAGCAGGAAGAACTGGCCGTCCTGGTACAGCGGGTTGGGGAAGAGGTAGCCGCGCGACTGGGCCGACCCGGTGAGCGGGTTGAACCAGACGCCGGTGCCGTCGCTGTTGCCGCCGCCTGCATTCGGCGCCGTGGTCAGCGGCGTGGCCAGTGCCGTGTAGACCACGGCGGCCACGCCCCAGCGCGGCAGGCCGGCCAGCGCCGACAGCGCGATGAGGGGCATCAGGGTGCGCAGGAGTTTCATCGTTGCCTTCGGCATGGGCAGTAGTTTCCTGACATTCTGCGGGCGCCCCGCTGGCGCCACCACCCCCGGATCATGTGTGCGACGATGGCGGGCGAGCCGGCTCGCCGGCCCTTGACGCGCGTCAACGGCCCCGCGCGGCGGAATCCAGATCATCCATCCATCTCGATGAGGACGGGCGCCCAGCAAGATGACACAGACACGTTCCGGTGCGGCAGCCAGGAAACCCGCCACCCCAGGCCCCAGGCCGCGCCTTGTCGGCGCGGGTGACGTGGCGGACACACGCAAGCCCGAACGCATCGAGCGCAGCGTCGTCAGCCGCGCCACCACACGCAAGCAGACGGTGCGCGCGATGGCCCTGGGCGACCTGCTGGCCCAGCATGCCCGCGGCACCGCGGGTGCGCCCGGCGAATGGCTGCGCGAGCTGCAGGCGCTGGTGGCCAGCGCCTCGCCGGACGAGGCCAAGGCGCTGCGGCGGCTGCTCTTCGAACGCAGCCAGCCCGGCCCCGAGGGCAGCGACCCCGACACCGAACTGGCCGCCGGCTGGCGCGAGGGCGCCTACCCCTACAAGAACCTGCTCTCGCGCCGTGCCTACGAGAAGCAGAAGTACCGCCTGCAGGTCGAGTTGCTGAAGCTGCAGGCCTGGGTCAAGGAGACCGGGCAGCGCGTCGTCATCCTCTTCGAAGGCCGCGACGCCGCCGGCAAGGGCGGCACCATCAAGCGCCTGATGGAGCACCTGAACCCGCGCGGCGCGCGGGTGGTGGCGCTGGAAAAGCCCAGCGATGTCGAGCGCGGCCAGTGGTATTTCCAGCGCTACATCGAGCACCTGCCGACGGCCGGCGAGATCGTGCTCTTCGACCGCAGCTGGTACAACCGCGCCGGCGTCGAACGGGTGATGGGCTTCTGCAGCGACGCCGAGTACGACGAGTTCCTGCGCGAGACGCCGGAATTCGAGCGCCACCTGGTGCGTTCGGGCGTGCGCCTGTTCAAGTTCTGGTTCTCGGTCAGCCGCGACGAGCAGCGGCGCCGCTTCAAGGAACGCAAGACGCACCCGCTCAAGCAGTGGAAGCTGAGCCCCATCGACCTCGCCTCGCTGGACAAGTGGGCCGAGTACACGCTGGCCAAGGAGGCGATGTTCATACACACGGACACCTCCGATTCGCCCTGGACCGTGATCAAGAGCGATTGCAAGAAGCGCGCGCGCCTGAACGCCATGCGCTACCTGCTGCACCGGCTGCCCTACGGCAAGAAGGACGCCGCCATCATCGGCACCGTCGACCCGCTGCTGGTGGGCCGCGCCTCGCTGATCGCGGGGCAAGCGGAGGAGTTCACGCCGCAGGCCCAGGCCTGAGCCCCGGCCACCCCGGCTTGCGGGGTTCTGGCTAGAATGCCGTCTGTTTCCGAGGAGCGTTGCAACCTTCATCCCGAAGGCCAGGCTCGGAAAACTTCATTGCAACCGCGCTCACCTGCTCGACCGTCGTCGTGGGTGAGATTTCAGCCCTCCCCCGTCGGCGCCGCGCAGGTTCCTCAACTGCCGCCTGGAGCCTGACGATGAACGCCGTTCTCAAACCCCTGCACACCGCCGAATACGCCGTGGCCGACCTGTCGCTGGCCGACTGGGGCCGCAAGGAAATCAAGATTGCCGAGACCGAGATGCCCGGCCTGATGGCGATCCGCGAAGAGTTCGCGCCGAAGCAGGCGCTGAAGGGCGCGCGCATCACCGGCAGCCTGCACATGACCATCCAGACCGCCGTGCTGGTGGAGACGCTGCAGGCTCTCGGAGCGCAAGTGCGCTGGGCCTCCTGCAACATCTTCAGCACCCAGGACCACGCCGCCGCGGCGCTGGTCGTCAAGGGCACGCCGGTCTTCGCCTACAAGGGCGAGACGCTGGTGGACTACTGGGACTACACGCACCGCATCTTCGAGTTCGGCGCCAAGGGTGCGGAGGGCGAAGGCCCGAACATGATCCTCGACGACGGCGGCGACGCCACGCTGCTGATGCACCTGGGCAAGAAGGCCGAGAAGGACCTTTCGGTGCTGGCCAACCCGACGAGCGAGGAAGAGACCATCCTCTACGCCGCCATCAGGGCCAAGCTGGCCGTGGACGCCACCTGGTACAGCCGCAAGAGCGCGCAGATCATCGGCGTGACCGAAGAGACCACGACGGGGGTGCACCGCCTGAAGGAGATGTCGGCCAAGGGACAGCTGATGTTCCGCGCCATCAACGTCAACGACAGCGTCACGAAGAGCAAGTTCGACAACCTCTACGGCTGCCGCGAGAGCCTGGTCGACGCCATCAAGCGCGCCACCGACGTGATGATCGCCGGCAAGGTGGCCTGCGTGGCCGGCTACGGCGACGTCGGCAAGGGCAGTGCTCAGGCCCTGCGTGCGCTTTCGGCCCAGGTCTGGGTGACCGAGATCGACCCCATCAACGCGCTGCAGGCGGCGATGGAAGGCTACAAGGTCGTGACCATGGAGTACGCCGCCGACAAGGCCGACATCTTCGTGTCGGCCACCGGCAACCGCAGCGTCATCACCAAGGCCCACATGGCGGCGATGAAGGACCAGGCCATCGTCTGCAACATCGGCCACTTCGACAACGAGATCGACGTCGCCGCGCTGTCCGACTGCACCTGGGAAGAGATCAAGCCGCAGGTCGACCACGTCATCTTCCCCGACGGCAAGCGCATCATCCTGCTCGCCAAGGGCCGCCTGGTGAACCTGGGCTGCGGCACCGGCCACCCCAGCTTCGTGATGAGCTCGTCGTTCGCCAACCAGACCATCGCCCAGATCGAGCTGTTCACGCACAGCGACTTCTACGAGGCCGGCAAGGTCTACGTGCTGCCCAAGCACCTTGACGAGAAGGTGGCGCGCCTGCACCTGAAGAAGGTCGGCGCCATGCTGACCGAGCTCAGCGACGAGCAGGCCGCCTACATCGGCGTGCCCAAGCAGGGGCCGTACAAGCCCGAAACCTACCGGTATTGAGACCACCCCGAAGCGCCTTTGGTGCTTCCCCCTCAAGGGGGCGCCGCTGGCGGCCCGGCCCAGCCGGTTCCGCAGCGGCTGCTGGATGTTGCACGGCCTCGCGGCGCGAGGCGTGCCCTGCCGACCGTTGAAGGAAAGGCCATGAAGAACGTCCCTGTCAGCATCGAGTTCTTCCCGCCGAACACCCCGGTCGGCGGCGAAAAGCTGAAGACCGTGGTGCAGGACCTCTCGGTGCTGCGCCCCGAGTTCTTCAGCGTCACCTACGGCGCCGGTGGTTCGACGCGCGAGAAGACGCTGGCCACGGTGCAGGACATCGCGGCCATGGGCTTCGAGGCGGCGCCGCACCTGTCGTGCATCGGCAGCACGGCCGCGGGCATCGCCGAGATCCTGGCCACCTACCGCGCCCAGGGCATCCGCCGCCTGGTGGCGCTGCGCGGCGACCTGCCCAGCGGCATGGCCACGGCGGGCGAGTTCCGCTACGCCAGCGAACTGATCGAGTTCATCCGCAGGACGCAGGGGGCCGACTGGCACATCGAGGTCGCCGCCTACCCCGAATACCACCCGCAGCAGCGCTACATCCAGCGCGACCTGCAGCACTTCGCCGCCAAGGTGAAGGCTGGCGCCGACTCGGCGATCACGCAGTTCTTCTTCAACCCCGACGCCTACTTCCACTTCGTCGACGAGGTGCGGGCGCTGGGCGTCACGGTGCCCATAGTTCCGGGCATCATGCCCTTCCACAACTACGGACGCATCGCCCAGATCGCGGCCCGCGACGGCATCGAGATCCCGCGCTGGGTGGCGCTGAAGATGGAAGGCTACATGGACGACACCGCGTCGATCCGCGCCTTCGGCGTCGAGGTCGTGACGCGGCTGTGCGAAAGGCTGATCGCCGGCGGCGTGCCCGCCCTGCACTTCTATGCGTTGAACCAGTCGGCCGTGGTGCTGGACATCTGCCGCCGCCTTGGACTGAGCGCCGCCTGAGGCGCGTGCGCCACACCGCGGCGCGTGGAAATTGACCCTCCTCAACGGCCGGCGACTTGCGCCGCAAGCGTCAGCCAATCGGGCGGCGCGCGGGAGTTCAATGAATCACGGCCACGTGGCCGGACATTGAGCTACCGGAGAAAAAATCATGAAGAAGCGCATTGGGTTTGCCGCCTTGTTGCTTGCGGCCGCAGTTCCCCTGGCCTACGCGCAAGGCAGTGACAACGGCTCGTGGCTGGTGCGCCTGCGCGCCACCAACCTGCATTCGTCGAACAGCGACAGCACGGGCCTCGGTCTGACGATCGACAACAAGACCTTCCCCGAACTCGACATCAGCTATTTCTTCTCGCCGAATGTCGCCGCCGAACTGGTGCTGACCTACCCGCAGAAGCAGACCGTGTCTTCGAACGGCACGGCCATCGGCAGCTTCAAGCATCTGCCGCCGACGCTGCTCGGCCAGTACCACTTCACCGGGATGTCGGGCTGGCGCCCGTACCTCGGCGTCGGCGTGAACTACACCAACATCTCCGACGTGAGCATCCTCAACGGTGCCGTCGGTCTCAAGCACAGCAGCTATGGCCTGGCCGCGCAGGCCGGCCTCGACGTGCCGGTGGGCAGCGGCTGGCTCATCAACGTCGACGTCAAGAAGGTGCAGATCGGCACCCACGTCTACCTGAACAGCGTCGACAAGGGCAGCTTCAAGGTCGACCCGGTGCTGTTCAGCGTCGGCGCGGGCCTGCGTTTCTGACGCCAGACTAGGCGGGCTCGGGCCGCTGCCAGGCCACGCCCTCGTCGGTCAGCACGGCGTCCAGGGGGACGTCGTGCGGCTCGGCGGCCAGCCACGGCACATAGCCGTTGGCGTAGGCCAGGCCCACGGTGTAGGGCCGCGGCGACAGCGTCGCCAGCGTGCGGTCGTAGAAGCCGCCGCCGTAGCCCAGGCGCACGCCACGGGGGCCGTAGCCCACGCAGGGCACCAGCAGCAGCGTGGGGTGGAAGGCCGGCGTGTCCTTGGGCTTGGGAATGCCGAACGCATCCTCTTCCATCTCGCAGCCCGGGAACCACATGTGGAAGCTGAGCTGCTTGGTCGCCTTGTCGATCACGGGCAGGCCGATGCAGCGCTCCTCGTCGGCCTCGGTCCAGCGGAACAGCGCCGGCAGGGCGTCGAACTCGCCCTTGATCGGCCAGTAGGCGCCCACCGCGGCGTCGCCGCGTTCCATCAGCCACACCCGCAGCACCTCCTGCAGGTGCATGGCGCGCTGGTGGCGGTCGATGAGGGTCTGCCGCTCGGCCTGCAATTGCCGCCGCAGCAGCTTCTTGTCGCGCGAGGGTTCCAGCGGTGGCATGGCAAAGCTCATTGGTAGATGTTGGCCCGTTTCAGGCCAGAAGGTCTAAAACAGAGCCAACACCCCCGTTCAAACCGTGCATGCGGATTTCCCGCACACGGCTTACCAGTGGTCGTCGGCACGCAGCATTGTGCGGCCCTGCCTCAACTGGCAGAGGCTGCACCGGAGCGACAGTCGCCTTGCAAGTCACCGCCAGGGCGTCACCCCTGCCGGCTTGGTACTTCACATGCACGCGCCCACCCGGTGCCCGCTTGGCTGCGGCCCAGAGCTGCCTTTGCAGTTGTCGAGCTTTTGCAATCGGCTTGAGGCCGACGGGGTGCTTAGGTCCGGTCCTGCCGGCCAATCCCTCACTATTACCCGCTATCTCAGCATGACCACCGCAGGGACCCTTCCCTCCAGCCGCGTTATGCCGCACGGCCTTCGTTGCCTCGGCTCGCGCCTTGGCCTGCAATACTACGATCCCCTCGGACTCCCGCTGCGCACGATTCGACTTCGCCTTGGGCTTATACGAACTCGCCTGCCCCGACAAGGGCCGCGCAGACGGGCCTCTCACGTTCCGAACATGTCCTTGCACGCGTGCTGCGCCCCATACCCCGCCGCAGTCACCACAGCGCTTCGGATCTCGCTCGGATGATGTTGCCTTCGCCGTGACATGAGCGGCTCGGCCTGCGGGTTGTAAATCTGTCGAGGCTGCAGGCTTCACTTCATGTTGCGGCCCGCGTGCTTGCTTCCCGCTGAACGGCTTGCGCCGCTTAACAGGCTTTTGACGCCCCGCTCGGGCACAGAGGTCTCCCTCCACTACCTGGGGCCTGCTACCCGGCGCTCCGACGCCTACCGGGACGGGACTCTCACCCGTTGGACATGCGCAGCATGCAGCAGCCCCACCTCGCCCTTGCGGGTTCAGCCGAGCCTTTGCTTCGTGACGCACCATGGGTCGATTGTAGGGAGGGGGCCCCTTCACAATCGTGAAGTCCTGAATGCCCTTCGGAGCGCCCGTGAACGACAGCGACCTGCCCTGCACCGTGACGCAGCTCTTCGTGCACCCGGTCAAGTCCTGCGCCGCCATCGCGGTGCAGGAGAGCCTGCTCATCGAGACCGGCCTGGAATTCGACCGCGCCTGGATGGTCGTCGACGGCCAGGGCCGCATGCTCACCCAGCGCGTGCTGCCGCGGCTGGCGCTGGTGCGACCGACGCTGCGCAGCGAGGAGGTGGTCCTGCGCGCCCCCGGCATGCTGGCGCTGCACCTGCGCCTGGACACGGTGGAGGCACCGACGCGCGCCCAGGTCTGGGACGACGTCGTCAAGGCCTACGACATGGGCGACCTGGCGTCGCAGTGGTTCACCGATTTCCTGGCGCTTGATGGCGCCGGCCTGAGTCCTGGCCGGGTGCGCCTGGTGCGCTTCGACCCGGAAGAAAAGCGCCTGTCCAGCCGCCGCTGGACGGGCGAGATCGAGGCCGAGAACGCCTTCAGCGACGGTTATCCGCTGCTCATCGCCAGCCAGGCCTCGCTGGACGGGCTCAACGCCCGGCTGCGCGCAGGCGGCCAGGCCGCGGTGACGATGCAGCGCTTCCGGCCCAACCTGGTCTTGGACGGGCTGCAGGCCCACGACGAGGACCTGCTGCACGAAGTGGAGATCGCCACCGCCGAAGGCCCGGTGGTGCTGCGCCTGGTCAAGCCCTGCGTGCGCTGCAGCATCCCCAACGTCGACCCGGAGACCGCCGCCGAATCCGCCGAGCCCGGCGCCACGCTGGCCGGCTACCGCGCCGACCCGCGCATGGCCGGCGGCATCACCTTCGGCATGAATGCCGTCGTCGTGCGCGGCGTCGAGTGCATGCTGCGCGTCGGCCAAGGCGGCCGCGCCCGCCTGCGCTTCGACTAGGGACGGTGCTCGGGCAGCGGGATGAATTCGGTCTCGCCGGGCACCTGCGGCACGCGACCGGCAGCCCAGTCCTGGCCGGCCTGCAACAGCCGCTCCTTGCGCGAGGAGACGAAGTTCCACCACAGGTGGCGGTGGCCCAGCGGCGCGCCGCCGATGAGGACGACGCGGGCGTCGGCGTCGGCCGAGAGCATGGGCTCCTCGCCGGCCTCGAGCACGGCCATGCGGCCGGGCGGGATGTCCTCGCCGTCGAGCTGGGCGTCGCCCGTGACGACGTAGACCGCGCGTTCCTCTGCCAGCGGCAGCGGGAAGGCGTCGCCGACGCCGAGAGTGATGTCCAGGTACAGCGTGGGCGAGCGCACCGCCACGGGCGAGGTGGCCCCGTAGGCCGAGCCGACGAGCACGCGCACGCGGGCGCCGCCGATCTCCAGTTCCGGTATCGCCGCGGCCGGCGTGTGCGCGAAGGTCGGTGCCATCTCCTCGTCTTCTGCAGGCAGCGCCGCCCACAGCTGCAGGCCGTGGCTGCGGCGGCGCGCGCCGCGCAGGTCTTCGGGGGTGCGCTCGGAATGGACGATGCCGCGGCC
>CAIWPS010000444.1 GCA_903914615.1 uncultured beta proteobacterium
AGCAGCATCAGCACCAGCCCGCCGGCCGCCAGCGGCGTCAGCACGAGAGCCGGCCAGGCGGGCAGGAAGAGCAGCGCCAGGGCCGCCGCGGCGAAGTAGACCGCCAGCGCCAGCGCGACACGGTTCCACACCGCCAGGCCAGGGCGCGCCCACGCGCCCAGCCCGCCCAGCGACAGCTCGGAAGGCAGGCTGAAGGCCAGCGAGTCCTGCAGGCGCTCGCTGGCCTCGGCAAGGCTGGCGGCCTGCATCAGCATGCGGCCGCCGCAGCCACCGGCGCCGTCCAGGACATGGCGCAGCCGTGCATCGGCGTTGATCAGCACGACGCGGCCGCAGCCGGCAGCATGGGCCAGCAGCGCGGCCAGCTGCTCGCTGTCCAGCGCCGCCAGCGTCGGCGCGTCGAGCACCAGCGCATCGACGCTGGCGTAGGCCGCGGCCTGTCGCGGCAGGTCGTCGGCGGCCAGCGCCACGGCATGGAAGCCGTCCAGCGGCAGCGTGCCGCCACTGGCCAGGCCCACGCCCAGCAAGGGCGATTCGGACTGCGCGACGTCGATCTCGCGCTGCAGCGCCGGCGCCCCGGGCACGCCGACCGTCAGCGCCAGCTTCTCGGCCGCGGGCACTGGTACGTGCAGGCGCAGCGGCCGCCCTGGGGCGAGGTCGACATCGGCGTGCACGGTCTGGCGCCCGGCGACCAGGTCCAGCGTCACGCGCACCGCCGTATCGCTGCGCAGGTGCAGGTCGGCTTCGGTGACGCGGCCGGGGCGTGACCAGCCTTGCCAGGCCGCGGCCGCCGACAGCTCGATGCTCGGTGGCGCGCCCGCCTGCGCCAGGCCGCTCAGCGCCAGGACGGACAGCAGCAGCAGGCGGTGCGGCACCGCGTCACCGGGGCGCTGGCCCGGGCATGGCGATGGGCCAGGCGCAGCGCCGCGGCGCCAGGCCGTTCCACCGCGCATGGGCTGTCTCGCTTGCGCAGTGTTGCGGTCGGTGCATCACGCCGCGTCTTCCCGACCCGCGGCACGCGGCAGCGCGTGGGCAGCCGCGCCCTGCCGCAGCCAGGCCAGCGCCAGCAGCGCCAGCGCGCCGCACAGGGCGGCGTAGAACCAGGCCAAGGAAGACAGCCCGGGGTAGGCGAAGGGCAGGGCGGCCAGGTTCGAATGCGCGTAGAGCCATGGGTTGCGCAGCAGGTCGTTGCCGCTGGCCACCGCCAGGTGGGTGAGCGGGCTGAGGGCCAGCGCCGCGTCGACCACCGCAGGTTGCTGGGCGGCCAGCAGTTCGCTCGCCGGGCCGGCCCACAGGGGCAGGCTGGCCAGCAGCGACAGGGCCCCGGCGACGCTGCGGCCTGCGGCCTCGCGGGCATCGGCGGCGGCCTGGCCCTGCGCCTGCCAGCGCGCCTCCAGCATCGCCGCAGCGGCATGGGCAGGCACCATCAGCGCCGCCAGCATCAGGCAGGGGCCGAGCACGCGGCTAGCAGGCTGGGCGCCGTGGCCGTAGACCCAGAGCGCCACGGCGGCAGCGGCACCGGCCCCCGCCGACCAGGCGGCCACGCGCAGCACCGTGGCACCGCGACGGGCGGCCACGCCTGGCCA
>CAIWPS010000445.1 GCA_903914615.1 uncultured beta proteobacterium
CCTCAGCTCGGCCACCCAGCAGACGGCCAGCGCCAGCGAGGAACTCTCGGCCACCGCCGAGGAACTCTCGGCCCAGGCGCAACAGCTGCAGGAGCTGATGGCGTATTTCCGCCTCGCCGACGACGCCAGCGCGGACACGCCAGGGGCCCGGGCAGCCGCCCCGGCCCCCGCCGCGGGCGGCCTGGCCTTCGGGCAGGCCAGCGGCCGGCGCGCCGCCGCCCCCCGCCGCGGTGCCAGCGCCGAGGCGGACGTCGACGCCTCGGCCTTCACCACGTTCTGACGGCCCTGCCGCCACACCGCACCGCACCGCGCTGCGCACCCACCCTCACCTGGATCGCCCCCATGAACACTCCTACTGCCACCGCCGTGCCCTGGTCGCCGCGCAGCGCCGACCCCGGCGTGCGGCTCTTCATGCGCCTGGGTTTCAAGGCCAAGGCGCTGCTCGCCACGGCCCTGCTGGTGCTGCCGCTGCTGGGCCTGCTGGCGTGGCAAGGCTATGGCGAATACCGCCGCAACCTGCAGGCCACCGAGGACGCGCTGCAGCACCACGTCGAGGTGGCGCAGAAGGTGCTGGTCTGGGCCCAGGGCCTGGAAAAGGCCGGCACCCACACCCGCGAGCAGGCCCAGGCCCTGGCCAAGAGCGCGGTCTCGCAGCTGCGCTACGGCAACAACGAGTACTTCTGGATCAACGACATGACGCCGGTGATGCTGATGCACGCCGCCAAGCCCGAGCTCAACGGCAAGAACATGGCCGACTACAAGGACCCGAACGGGGTGCTGCTGTTCCAGGAGATGGTCAAGGTCGTCAAGGAAAAGCAGGCCGGCGCCGTGGCCTACCAGTGGCCCAGGGCCGGCAGCGACCGGCCGCAGGACAAGCTGTCCTACGTCATGGGCTTCGAACCCTGGGGCTGGGTCATCGGCAGCGGCATCTACGTCGACGACGTCTGGGCCCGCGCCAAGGCGCAGTGGCTGCGCACGCTGGAGGTGGTGGCGGTGACGCTGCTGCTGGCCTGCTACGCCTACCGCTGCTTCTACGTCGCCATGCGCAGCGGCCTGCACGACGCCACGGCGGCGGCCGACGCGGTGGCCGAGGGCAAGCTCGACGCCGACATTCCCAGGCACCCCGGCCACAACGAGGAAGCCCGCCTGCTGCGTGCCCTTAGCGACATGCAGGCCAAGCTGCGCGAGCGCCAGGCCGAAGATAACGAGCGCCAGGCCCAGGCCGAGCGGGTCGCCGCCACCGCCAGCCGCGTCACCGAAGAGATCGCCTGCGCGGTGGACGCCGCCGCGCAGGGCGACTTCACGCAGCCCCTCGCGCTCGACGACAAGGAAGGCTTCAACGCCGAGCTGTGCGGCAAGTTCAACCAGCTCATCGGCTCGATGGCGCAGACGATCCAGGAAATACGCGGCGCCGCCGACCAGCTCGGCGCCGCCAGCAGCCAGGTCAGCCAGACCTCGCAGAGCCTGTCGCAGAGCGCCAGCCAGCAGGCCGCCAGCGTCGAGCAGACGACGGCGTCGCTGCAGGAGATGGCGGCTTCGGTGAAGGGCAATGCCGAGAGCGCCACCGTCACCGACGGCATCGCCACCCAGGCCGCGAAGCAGGCCCAGGACGGCGGCAGCGCCGTCGGCCAGACCGTCGACGCGATGAAGGCCATCGCCAGCAAGGTCAAGGTCATCGACGACATCGCCTACCAGACCAACCTGCTGGCGCTGAACGCCGCCATCGAGGCTGCACGTGCCGGCGAGCACGGCCGCGGCTTCGCCGTGGTCGCCGCCGAGGTGCGCAAGCTGGCCGAGCGCAGCCAGGTCGCGGCGCAGGAGATCGGCACCCTGGCCGGCAGCAGCGTCGGCCTGGCCGAGCAGGCCGGCGCGCTGCTGACGCAGATGGTGCCGTCGATCCACAAGACCAGCGAACTGGTGCAGGAGATCGCCGCCGCCAGCGGCGAGCAAGCCGACGGCGTGGCCCAGATCACCGGCGCCATGAACCACCTCAGCTCGGCCACCCAGCAGACGGCCAGCGCCAGCGAGGAACTCTCGGCCACCGCCGAGGAACTCTCGGCCCAGGCGCAACAGCTGCAGGAGCTGATGGCGTATTTCCGCCTCGCCGACGACGGCAAGGCGCCGACCGCTACACCGCGTGCCAAGGCCGCAGCGGCCACCGCGGGCGGGCTGGCCTTCGGCCAGGTGGGCAGGGCCCGCCCCGTCCCGGCGCGCGGCCCGGTGGCCGCAGGCTCAGGCGCGAATGTCGAGGAAGAGGCTTTCACGACTTTCTGAACGCGATGCCGCGCCCCGCCTCGCACAGCGGCCTCGATCGAACTTGAAAGGTTTACACATGTTGGCCCGCCTACAGAACTACGACGTGAGGACCCGGCTGCTCTGGCTGGCAGGCCTGGCCGTCGCGGCCCTGCTGACGCTGACCGTGGCGCAGCTGTTGCTGGCCGGCGTGGTGCAGCGGCAGAGCGCTGCACTGATGGACGGCCCGCTGGCCGGCGCCCAGGCGCTCACCCAGGCCGGCGTGGCCGTGGGCAATTCGCGTCGGTTCGAGAAGGACCTGTTCCTGAACATCGCCGATGCCGAGGCGGTGGCGAAGTACGCCAAGTCCTGGCAACAGGCCGTGCAGGAAGTGACGCAGCGCATCGACACCGCCATGCCGTTGCTGGATGCAGCCGAAGCTGCCGCGGTGGTGCGGCTGCGCGATGGCATCGCCGGCTACCGCAAGGGCATGGAGGGCGTGATGGCCGGCATCGCCGACCGCACGCTGCACGACCCTGCCGCCGCCAACAAGGCAGTGACGCCGTTCAAGGGCGCCATACGCGTCGCAGACACCGCGCTGGAGGAACTCAGCGCCGCGGTGGGCAAGCGCGTCGCCCAGTCCCGCGCCGACGCCGAGGCCTTCGCGACGCGAGCCAAGGCGATGACGCTGGCGGTCGGCCTGCTGGTCTGCGTGGGCCTGCTGGCCCTGGCCTGGCTCATCACGTTGAGCATCACGCGGCCGCTGCAGACTTCGATGCAGGCTGCCCAGCGCATTGCCGCGGGCGAACTGGCCGAGCCGACGCAGGTGTCGGGCCGGGACGAGACGGCCCGCATCGCCCAGTCGGTCGAGACCGTGCGGCTGAGCGTGCAGCGCCTGGTCCACGACGCCCGCCGCGCCTCTGAGGCGGCGGTGCGGGGCGAACTGTCGCACCGCGCGGACACCCAGGCCCACCATGGCGATTTCCAGCGTGTGGTGGCCGGCATCAACGACACGCTGCAGGCGATGGGGCAACCGGTGGCGCAATTGCAGGCGGTGCTGTCGCGCCTGAGTGAGGGCGACCTCAGCAGCCGTCTGGAAGGCGAGCTGCCCGGCGACTTCGGCGCCTTGCAGCACACCGTGAACACGGCCTTCGCGCGCCTGTGCGACACGATGGCCGAAGTCAGGTCCGCCGCCGACCAGCTCGGCGCCGCCAGCGAGCAGGTCAGCCAGACCTCGCAGAGCCTGTCGCAGAGCGCCAGCCAGCAGGCCGCCAGCGTCGAGCAGACGACGGCGTCGCTGCAGGAGATGGCGGCTTCGGTGAAGGGCAATGCCGAGAGCGCCACCGTCACC